>NZ_FLUY01000093.1 GCF_900092655.1 Candidatus Thiosymbion oneisti | reverse complement strand
AAACCTTGGCCGCTGGAGCGGCCACAACGGCATTCCCACGCTGGAGCGTGGGAACGAGCCATGAGGGCATCGTGGCCACTCATTCGCTCCATAACTCGTTGTTTTAGATTGCAATAATGTGGGGATACCTCAGGTTCTGTCCCCTATTCTGCTCTGTCAACAAATAATCACTAATTTGGATTTCCTGTATATAGGAGAACAAATCCCTATCTTCAATCACATTTACATTGAGTTCTTCCTTGACTCTTTTTAATGTGAAATCACTATATGACATACTTACCTACTCAGCTTTGGCCGCGCCTGACGGCTTGGCTAGCCGGCCCAATACCAGGCTCACCAGTGACCTTCAGCAAACTCCTGAGTTTGATGTGCGGTATTGGGTCGGGCTAAACTATTTGTTAGCCGACAGTTTTCATTGTCTTAAGCCATAGCTTGATTGAAATTGACTACTTCAACACTAAGGCACTCTTCTACGGCGTGGCTTTTAGTCAGATATTCATCAAGCGCATCAAGTGTTCTTGCATGAAAGTACCGTTCACCACACTCTAGGCATACTTCCGCTTGAACATTCTCGACAATATATAGCCTTTTGTTTAGCCAATGTTGGCGCTTGACGTTTTTGGGTTTCGTCTTTCCACCGCAAAATTCACAAATCATAGGTTACCTATAGCGCATAAACAGTGATTATGATGAGGTTGCTATTTTCTCGAAACCTGCATATTACATGAATAAGTCTTCCATCTCTTACTGGTCCTTCTATGCGATACCTTGTTCCTCGTTCATCATGGGCCATTTTCTTGTCGATTTTGCCTTTAAGGATCGCGTTTTCAATATCTTTTCTTTCAAGATTGTCATCTAGCATTTCCTCCTCCGCATGGGATGACATGAAATAGTCACGATCAACTATCCGCTGTTGAATCTTCTTTATGACAGACATCGGAAAACGGGGACAGACACGTTTTTCTTTCTGAGCATTAAGAATGTGCTAATAACCGCCTCAACCGGTCCGAAAGGTGGAGGTGAAGAAACGTGGTCTGTCCTCTATTCTCCGCTAAACGTGGCCTGTCCCCTATTCCCCCGGTGAATGTCATGAAATGCGGCGTTTGCGGTTCGACAATACGGTAGCGGCTACGGCTTATAGAGTCTCCGAGACACTCCGCGGCGCGGAGCTTCTGCGTTCCCACGCGGCGCGTGGGAACGAGAGAAATTGTTGGGCGTTCCTAGGCTCAGTGGATTATTGGTGGTCTGTCGCCATTTCTTCTGCTGCTCGTTTGGCCCCATTTCTTCTTCTCCTGACCTATCTGTCGGCAGTGCCTTCTGACATTTTTGGAAGCTTCCAACCAAGGTCTTTTAGTACATCACTACTAAACGTCAGGACCTGTTTGCCATGCAGACCGTTGCTGTCTGTCGCGGAAACCGTGAGGGGGATGATATTGTCGGTTTCCTTGTCGAGCTTGAAGCTTTTCCAGCCGTTGCCCGTCTTCGCCGCTTTCGTCAGTTTCTGGGGGCCATATGTCAGATTTATGGAGTAAGGTGGAACGCCGCCGGTAGCGTATGCGACAACGGTGTCGTCTTCGAGCATTGCCGAAACGATGAGTTTCTCTTCTTGCGAGTCGTTGGCCCCAAAGTAGAATCCGATAACCGTTCCGAAAACCCCCGAGAACACAAGAAATATCTCGCGCGCGCGTCGAAATCGCTCGTCAAAGGTGCCCTCGGATGAAAACAACGGCGCAACGATCAGCGTACCACCGAAGGTGATCGTACTGAGGATGGCTGCTATGACGAGAAGTGGGCGTGTCCCGTTGATTGTCAAGAGTATCCCGGCGCCGGATTTCCAAATGTAGATGGTGACGAATGCTGCCAAGCCAAAAAAAACGACGAAGAGCACTCCCATGCCAATGTACGGCCACCACCGGGATTTCTGACTCGCGAATTGGGCTTGAGGCGGATTGCGGGTTCGAGCGAGTTCAGAAATGATCCCCGAGAGCGCGACGAGATCCTTAGCAGCGCGTTCCGCGTTTGTAGTGTTATTCTGGGTCTGTGCAGCCTTGAACTCATCCCGGTATTTTTGCGCGGCCACCACCGCGAGTTTTATTTCTTCCGAGCCGTCTTTCTTGGCGAGTTCCTCGATGAGCTTTAGTCTTGCCGCTAGGTCTTTTTCGTCGATCATGGTAGGTGTCCTCTATACAGGGCGTTGGACGGCGAAGTCCTACGTGAGCCTGTCAAAGGTTGAGAAATCACAAAGTGTCGTCTGGTCGCCCAACAGATAGTAGACGGCGAGTCGCCGTGTTTAAATACGTCGAAACGCCTTCTATACCACAATCATTGCTTCTTTTTCAAATTCATGAATATCTTCTCAACGTATCTGGGAGCCTATCTGACTTACGACTGTTCTACTTTTTCTTTTCTTTTACTTGAACGGTTACATCGGTTTTCTCACCACAGAGGACACAGAGAGCACGGAGGGTTGGATTCGGTAGCGTCCGACACCATCGACCAAGTGGGGACATTGATACAACCAATCATTTTCCCGCCAATGGGTCTCTTTCCATTCTCTGTGTCCTCTGTGGTTCAATATGACGAGAGGGACATTGCTCGCCCGACATTAGCTGGGTTGGTAGTGGTAAATTTATAAGTGTTAAAGTAGAGAGGTTCATCTTTATTGATCCCCTCTCCCCAACCCTCTCCCGGAGGGAGAGGGGGCATAGCGGCCAGTGCTGTTGGTCATGTTACAACTTAGACATTAACCACTAACGTTGGGTTTAAACCAGCTCGACGAATTTACCCGCCATGAATTGCTTGAGGACTTGGTTCTCGTATGTGGGACGTAGGCCCTTGGCGGCGGGGGCCCAGAGTCCCTCGCCATTCATGCCACCATCTTCGGCTTTACTGATGCGGACCAAGGCTTCACGGGGTGCGCCGGTGGGGCAATGGACATCCGGCACGAAGCCTTGGGTGATTTTTTGGCCCAGTAGGCCCTTGACGTAGAGAGAATCGGTCATCCAGGTCGGTTTGAGCCAACCACGGGTACAGCTTTGGTGGCTACCACCACGATAGAATGATTGATAACCGGTTTCGGGGCTTTTGGCTAATCCGGTGGGATTGGTTTCTTGTCCCCGTACCGAGCTGAAGGTAGCCCCATACATGTTGTGCCACATGCGGGTGATACCACGCGGTGTTCCCGGATAGTAACGGGCCCGGACCAATAGGCGTGCGGTTTTGTAACCTTCCGGATATTTCTGCCAGCCTCGGAAAGGACGATCATGTGGGTCGGCATCGATGTAGACATAGTCACCATCTTCGATGCCTAATCCTTTCGCATCGTCAGGATTGATATCCACATAGGCCTCCGTTACGAAGGGCATCCGCTTATCACGACGTAGCATATCTCCAAATGGCCCGAACCAGGCAGCAACAATATCGGTGTCCACAGCGGTCGTGTGGGCGCCGTGACGGTATTTCGGGGTATGGAACACCAAATCGTAGCCATCCTGGCGCAGCGGGTGTGCGCTATTGATTACTTCATCGACGGTCTTGATCACATGCCGGGCTTGCCGTGTATCACCGCTGACATCACTGCCGGGAACGCCATAGTCCTCGGGTGTCTTAGGCCGCAACAGTGGATGGGCTTTGGCTACGATGACATTGGGCTCGAACCGAGTGGAATCGATCGGCTCCCGATGCACCACCATATTTTCGCCGCTGTTTCTGAATTCAGGTTCTTCCCGATAAAATTCCAACCGCCCGGTCTTGGTGTACCAGGGTTTATTCTCGTTACCCTGTTCCCAAGCACCGACTTTGGGATAGGTACGGGTTTGGAGGATAGCTGGAATACCCTCGTCGGCAGCTTTCTCCAAGTCTTCGATCTTGTAGCCGCGGGTGGCATTGGAATGATCCAAAACCCGTTGGATATAGGGCCTGGCCTGGCCCTGATCGACAAAATGCCAATAATCCTTATGGCGTGAATCATCGGTGAGTTTACCGATCGCACTACAGACGCCGGCAGCGACTTCCAAATCGGAGCGGGTATCATGAATCCGTGGCAAGGGCGTTGCCGGGAAGGTGTATAAAAACGGATTGGTGACGCTGATGGTCATGTCGGGATATTTCAATTCCGCCCAACTGTCTACCGCGAATACAATGTCCGAATATTCGCAGCTGGCGGTCCACCACCATTCATTTTGGGCAATGAATTCTACCCGCGACAAGGTGTTGATCACGAAATCATAATGGCCCTTTACATTACCGATCAACGAATTGGAATTGCTGACATGAAAGGCCTTGGTCGGCGTAGGGATATGGGTTTTACCGGTCAGAACTTCCTTGCCCATGCGCAGAATGGTGTCGCCGTGATTGAAGTAATGGACGCTTTCCGCTTTCCAGCGTTTCCGCAATTTGGCCGGTTTGCTCGGATCCAATTCCGGATTAAAGGGGTCCTCGCCGATGTATTGCGCCAGGCCATTGAAGAAGCTGGCGCGGTAGTTACCTGCATAGCTACCCACATTACCGCCGATTTTGCCTATATTCTGCGTCAAGGCAGCGACTAAGAATATATTTCGGTCTTTAAGGTCGTTATTGAAGAATTGGTTGGGGCCCATGCCGACCGTAAAGAGGGTACGTGATTGATTGCCTGCAATCTGGCGGGCCAGACCGCGAATGGCGGCTGCCGGGGCCCAAGTCAATTTGGCGACGTCTTCCGGCGTGTAGCTACCGTCGAGCATTTCTTTGGTGACATCGAACACGGTGCGACATGGCACCGTTTCGCCGGAAGCCAAGGGTACGGCAAATTCACCGGTTAGTTGAGGATTGCCGGAGAAATGCTTGCCGATTTGATCGTGATTCATGGCGACCGGTTTGTTTTCAACCGCATCCCAATAGACGAAATCGCCCCAGTCGGCTCGTTGTTTTTCATTCAATACCGGGCCCTGTTGCCGGTGGATGGACGGGCCTTTGTCACCGGTTGGGACGACTAGGGTATTGTTCTCCAGCTGAGCCAATCGATAGTCTTTGAAGACATCACCGGCACGCAACATTTCGCCGTTGTCCATCCGTACCAATAGGGGTAAGTCGGTATTGGCTTTGACATACCCGGCATCATATCGATTCTCACTGATCAATACTTGTGCGATACCCAATGCCAAGGCCGGGGTGGTGCCGGGACGAACGACCAGCACTTCGTCGGCTTTACCGGCGGTAGCACTGTATTCCGCGGCAATGACGACCACTTTGGTTCCTTTCATTCTGGCTTCCGTCAGCCAGTGAGAATCCGGCATTTTGGTGGTAATCCAATTCATACCCCAAACGATGAGTAGATCGGCGTGTTCCGCATTACAGAGATCGAAATCGACCGTTTGTTGGCCCGTTACCATCGGATGGCCCGGCGGTAGATCGGTGTGCCAACTATAATTGTCAAACCCACGGCCACCTAATGAATCTGTGCCTGTGCCGCGAATCTTGTCGTCCAATAGGGCCATGGCATTCGCTGCGCGGTATTGAGCGAATACGCGGGTCATGCCCAGCGGGGGCATGCCGCCGCGGAATTTCAAGGTTTGGGTACCGGCCCCTGCGGTCGCTTCTACCATCAGGGGATCATAGCCTTGGGCCAACAGCTTCTTTTGGCCTTCTTCTCCGCTATAAGTCTGGGCAATATTGATTAAGGCGGCGGCAGCCAATTCAAAGGCTTCGTCCCAGGAAGCGCGTACCCATGAATCGCGTCCCCGTTGGAGGTATTTTTGTGCGACCGCGCCGGTTTGGGGATCACGCGGAAAACCGGCCTCGACCCAATCTTTGAAGCCTTTGCGAATCATGGGCCGTTTGCAACGGCGATCCCCGTAAAAACGCCGGACCAGGGCCAAACCTTTTTGACAGCAACGTGGATCCCAACGTCGTGTGGATTGATTGCCGTCTAAATCCTTGGCCTTGTGGTAACCGTAGGTGGGCGCGATGCGGGTGACGACGCCGTTTTTGACATAACCACGTAATAGACAATTGTGGGTATCGTTGGGAGCACAAAGGAAGGTGAACGAGGAATCGTAATGATGCAGGTCCCGATAGGTTTTCTCCCAGCCCCGGTTGGGATAGTTGGAGAGTGGATTGTCGATTGCCACCGGTGTCAACAGCTGAGTCGCAGAAATGACCTGTTGCGAAATGGTGGCCGCACCTACGCCCGTGGCCGCCATCTGAAATAGGAAGCGGCGGCGAGAGATATCGATAGGTTGGCTTTGGTCATTCTCTGACATCATCGCACTCCGAAATGAATTGCTGAAAATAGGGCCTTCGTCAACGGCGTGCTTGAATAATCAAGGGGTTAGAATCGCTCGATTGATCAAAGATACCTAATCTTTCAAACCTTATATTTGGGTAAGGATATTATAATAATGTAAACTACTGTTGAAGACGATTTGACCTTGATCAATTTCTCTCCAAAGTTGAAGACGAATTGATTTCGGTCAATTTCTCTCCATAAAGAGGTGGACAGGCGCTGCGATACCGTCATGAAACATTGGCCGCCGGAGCGGCCACAATTGCGTTCCCACGCTGGAGAGACTGTGAAAGAATTCGCTTTTCCGATCCAGGAATACTTTTACACTCTCCGGAGCGTAGGAACGAGCCAAACAACTTGTTGTTTTAGATCACAATACCGTATTCTCTTCAAGAAGTAGCATGAGCCGAGAAACCAAAGGGCACACCTATGTCACTGGACAGACAGCCGGGTGAATAATCGACCGCATTGCGCAGAGACCGAAACCATGCTGCAACCAGCACCAGCACATCGACCAACCCTCTACGAGGCCCTGGAGGCCCTGCCCGAGGGGGTGACCGGGGAGATCCTGAATGGCCAACTCCACACCCAACCGCGGCCCGCAATCTCGCATGCTCACGTTGCGCTCAATCTTGCTATTGGGATCGGTGGTCCTTACGGCAAGGGGATTGGTGGCCCTGGCGGTTGGTGGATCTTCCCCGAACCCGAGGTGCACTTCGGACGCGATGTCGAGGTGGCCGTGCCGGATCTGGCCGGCTGGCGCCGGGAGCGCATGCCGATACTTCCCACGGGCCACCGGGTCGAGGTGGTTCCTGATTGGGTCTGCGAGATCCTCTCTCTATCCACCGAACGGAAGGATCGTCAAGACAAGATGCCACTGTATGCACGCTATGGTGTGCGGTATGTGTGGCTGACTGATCCGGTTAAGCATATGCTGGAGGTATACCAACTCGAGGCTGGTGCCTGGGTTGAAATTGGTCGCTTCGCCGAGGCCGGCCAAGTTACCGCTCCACCATTCGAGGCGGTGTCTATCGTACTGGAAGACTTGTGGTTGCCGCAGCAATTGCGGCTTGTCGAACGTTAAGACTGATGAGCGCGCCGACGGCTTGGTGGCCGTTCTCAATAAGCGCGGGCATAGCTCCGCCTGCACCGCGGAGCGATCATCCACTTCGGGCGTAGGCGGTCTCGTCGTGGCGGCACTAAAGCTATTGCCTTGAGCCGAAAAACCAAAGGGTACACCTATGTCAACTGCAGCTGCCGACACCACGAATCTTGCTACCGAAGACATCCAATTCATCAAGGAAGCACCTGGGGGAGTGGCTCGCCGAGCAGTCGTTGGGCAAGCCACCGGCGGTCTATGAAATCGAGCTGCGGGAGCAGATGGATAAGCGCTTCGAGGCCGTCGACAGGCGTTTCGAGATGCTGACCCAGCGTATGGATTCGTTCATGCTCTGGTTGTATGCCATCACCCTGACCGTCGGCGGTCTCATCACCGTGGCGGCACTCAAGCTATTGCCCTGAGCCGAAGGTTCGAACCCTCCCCCCGCCCTAAGAGGCTGTCTAAAAACTAACCCATTGATGTTGCTTGGTATGGAATGACTAATCCGATCGCAATCAAGCCCTTGATCCCCCCTCTCCCCAAGCCCCCTCGCTACGCTCGGGGCAGGCTCTCTCCCCCAGGGGGCGAGGGAGCCAACCGGGCAAGTTCTTAAGACAGTCTCTTAACCTTTTGGGTCAGCCCCGCTTTTGCGACACCCTCCGCCGGGCAGGAGACTCGTCCAAATCTCCGGGAAAATGATCTGCCGCAACATCAGAATAGGGTAATATTTTAAAATATCTACCCCAATTGCGGGCCAGAGGTGTGGCTGAGCCGATCCTGATTCCAGGTCTGGGGTAGATGGCACGAGAAGTGCTTATAGATTCCCAATGAATATCTGTAGTCTCGTCGTCCAGACTCGTCCCGACCGGGCGCAGGCGGTGGAGCAGAGGTTGTTGGCGCTGCCCGGCGTGGAGATTCACGGTGGTCGGGCGGAGGGCAAGCTGATCGTGACGGTAGAGGACACGGGCCGGAGCGAGGTTGCCGATACCCTGGCCTCCATCAAGGGTGTGGAAGGCGTCATCAATACCGTCCTGATCTACCATTATGGTGGAGACGATTTAGAGGCTGTCTAAAAACCAACCCATTGATGTTGCTTGATATAAAGCCCTTGATCCCCCCTCTCCCCCCAGGGAGCGAGGGAGCCAACCGGGCAAGTTCTTAGGCAGTCTCTTAGCAGAAGAGGTCGATCATGAAAATCACTCGGCGTGAGTTCATCAAATCCCAGGCCGCGGTTGTGGCCGCCGCAACGGCGGGGGTCACCCTGCCGGTCAGCATCACCGCCGTCGCGGCGGAAGGCGATGAAGGCGTGCGCTGGGACAAGGCCCCGTGCCGTTTCTGCGGCACCGGTTGCAGTGTCCTGGTGGGCGTCAAAGACGATAAGGTCGTGGCCAGCCAGGGGGATCCGGATGCCCCGGTCAACCGGGGGCTCAATTGCATCAAGGGTTATTTCTTGCCGAAGATCATGTACGGCAAGGACCGGCTTATCCAGCCCCTCCTGCGCAAGAAGAACGGCCGATTCGCCAAGGACGGGGATTTCGAGCCCGTTTCCTGGGACGAGGCGTTCGATGTGATGGCCGCCAAGTGGAAGGAGGCCATCGCCAAGGATCTGAAGGACAATGCGGGCAAGCCGGTCGACCAGCTGACCTCCCGGGTGGCCATGTTCGGCTCCGGCCAGTGGGCGGTGTGGGAGGGCTATGCCGCCTCCAAGCTCATGAAGGGGGGACTGCGCTCCAACAACCTGGACCCCAACGCCCGACACTGTATGGCCTCCGCCGTGGTGGCCTTCATCCGCGCCTTCGGGATCGATGAGCCCATGGGTTGCTACGACGACCTGGAGCACGCGGATGCCTTCGTGCTCTGGGGCGCCAACATGGCCGAGATGCACCCTATCCTATGGTCGCGTCTGACCGACACCCGCCTCACCAAGCCGGGGTGTGAGGTCCATGTGCTCTCTACTTTTGAGAACCGCTGCTTCGAGCTGGCGGACAACCCGATCGTCTTCACCCCCCATACGGATCTGGTGATCCTCAACTACATCGCCAACCACATCATCCGGAATAAGGCATACAACCAAGCCTTCATCGACCGGCACGTGAACTTCACCAAGACGCCTACGGATATCGGCTATGGCCTGCGCCCGGAGCACCCCTTGGAGCGCAAGGCCGCCAATGCCGGCAAGGGCAAGCTCACCAAGATCGGCTTCGAGGAATACGCCGAATCCGTCGCGCCCTACACCCTGGACAAGGCCCACGAGATGTCCGGTGTGCCCAAGGAGCGGCTGGAACGCCTGGCCAAGTTGTACGCCGACCCGAACAAGAAGATCGCTTCCTACTGGACCATGGGCTTCAATCAGCACACCCGCGGGGTGTGGGTCAATGGGCTCCTGTACAACGTCCATCTGCTCATGGGCAAGCTCTCCGAGCCGGGCAACAGCCCCTTCTCTCTGACCGGCCAGCCCTCGGCCTGTGGTACGGCCCGGGAGGTGGGGACCTTCGTCCATCGCCTGCCGGCGGATCTGGTAGTCAAAAAGCCCGAGCACCGCGCCTTTTCCGAGCGGGTCTGGCAACTGCCGGCGGGGACCATCAACGGCAAGGTGGGCTACCACGCCGTGCTCATGCAGCGCATGCTCAAGGACGGCAAGCTGAATTGCTACTGGCAGCTGTGCAATAACAACATGCAGGCGGGGCCCAACATCAACGAGGAGATGTATCCCGGCTGGCGCAATCCGGACAACTTCATTACCGTCTCCGACCCCTATCCGACGGTCTCCGCCCAGGCGGCGGATCTGGTCCTGCCCACGGCCATGTGGGTGGAGAAGGAGGGCGCCTACGGCAATGCCGAGCGGCGCACCCAGTTCTGGCGCGAGCAGGTCGCGGCACCGGGGGAGGCCAAGTCGGACCTGTGGCAGATCATGGAATTCGCCAAGCGTTTCAAGGCCGAGGAGGTCTGGCCCCAGGAGTTGGTGGATAAGAAGCCCGAGTATCGCGGCAAGACCCTCTACGACATCCTGTTTGCCAACGGCACGGTCGACAAGTTTCCCTATGCGGGAAAAATCCTCGATGACCGCGGCAACGCATACCAAAACCACGAGAGCGCGCACTTCGGTTACTACGTCCAGAAGGGCCTGTTCGAGGAGTACCGGCGCTTCAACTCGGCGCCCGACATCCCCAAGAAGGGGCATGAAATGGCCCCATTCGACACTTACCACAAGGTCCGTGGCCAACGCTGGCCGGTGATCGACGGCAAGGAGACCCTGTGGCGTTTCCGGGGCGGTTATGACCCCCACGTGGCGGGGGACCAAACGACCGTCGATTTCTACGGCAACCCGGACGGTCGGGCCAACATCATCTTCGCCCCCTACGAGCCGCCGGCGGAGAGCCCGGACCAGGAATACGACCTGTGGCTGTGCACCGGGCGGGTGCTCGAACACTGGCATTCGGGCTCCATGACCCGGCGTGTGCCGGAGCTCTACCGGGCCGTTCCCGACGCGGTGCTCTTCATGCACAAGAAGGACGCCAGAAAGCGCAAGCTCCGAGACGGCCAGCTGGCCAAGATCACCACCCCCCGCGGCGAGCTCACGGCCCGGGTCGAGACCCGCGGACGCAACCGCCCACCGGAGGGTCTGGTGTTCATCCCCTGGTTCGACGCCTCCCGGTTGGTGAACAAGCTGATCCTGGATGCCACCGACCCCCTGTCGAAACAGACGGATTACAAGAAGAACATCTGCAAGGTGGTCAAGGTCTGACCCGTAGGATGTGGTGAGGCTAGGCTCCGTCCCGACGCAGGGACGCGGAGGGAGCCTGGCCGAACCGCATCGAATGAATGATGAATGCGGAATGATGAATGATGAACGGAAAGTCCAACCTGGCCGACAGGTGGTGTGAGCGGCTGTGAGCGCAGGAAATGTCGGCGGTTTGCGGGTTGGGCAAAGCCTGTAGGATGGGCGTAGGATGCGGTGAGCACGGTAGGTCTTACAGGATGGCATCACGAGGAGGCGCGAACCGCATCGATGGTGTGGTGAGCGCCTGCCGGGTAGGAACGCCCGGCCAGTCATTCCGCAAATAAATTGGAGATGGCTGTGAAGTGTATCAGAGTAGGCCATGGACATGTTGCAACCTGGCATGATCAAAAATTAAAAGAAGAAGGCGTGACAACAATTGGGGTTATGGATAGCAATGAAAAAAAGAGAAAATTAGTATTAGCATCCGGTCTTCAAGCATTTTCTTCTTATGAGGAAGCGTTCAGGCTTAAACCGGATTTTTGGGATATTTGCGTTTCAACAGATTCTCATCTTGATGCTTTAACAGCGATTATATCACTTGACCTTAATGCAAATATCATTGTGGAAAAGCCAATTTGCAGTTTTTCTCAGATCAACATGCTCAAAAATCTTTTGGAGAATTTTCAAGGTAAAATTGTTGTTAATGAAAATTATGTTTTCTCGAACATAACTAAAACTGTTAAGGAGCTATCTGCTTTATTGAATCTCAAACCAACCAGAATTATTTCTGAAATGACTAAAAATCGAATTTCCGACATAAGGAAAGGAAGGTTCTTGGACCTGGAGCTTTTCGCTTTTGGTTATGAAGGTTCACATATGATAATCAATGTTCTGGAGTTAGGAGAAGAATATTTTCCTGGTGAAATAAAAAGTATCGATTATGATGATATGTACGTTGATATGCCAAATGGAAAAACATGTTTGCCAAAACAGGGCATGGTGGAAAAAAGGTATATTGCAAAAAGCGGAGCAGAAGTGATTCTGTATACATCAATGATAGGAGACATAAAATATTATTATCCAGGCCCTTTTCCATTTTTTGATAAAATTGTAACAGAAGATAATAGTATGCGCTATCGAATATTGGCAGTGGAAGATAATAAAAAATGTACGGCTGTTGTGGGATTTTATGAGCCCGTTCTAGGGCTGAAGAGGGGTGAAGGGGCTGTCGTTGTCTTTGACAAAGGAGATATTAAAGAATATATTGAACCTATCTACGACGATACAATGGGATCATCGTTGAAAAATGCTATTGATTGCTTTTTAGGAAAAAGAGATAATCCCCATACAGTGGCTATGGCGATTAAAGTCGTCGAATTATCTCATTTTCTGGCATCTAAATAGTTGACAGCTTGTAGAGTGGTATTCTTCGAGGATGCAGTCCCTTGGTTTATCGAAGGGACCGCACCCTTCGACAAACTTGGGAACTAAGCTCCGGGAATCGTTAACCACTTTGCCGAGATAATTGAAAGGTGCCCATTTTAAAGAGGTAAAAACCATGAAAATAATCTCTCTGGACCAGACCAAAGAAGAACGAGGACATTGTGGGATCATCAGAAAAATGGAACCTGAAGGTCCCAGCGAGATCATTCATTTAAGGGTCGAAAAAGCTGAAAAGCATTACCACAAAATAGCAACTGAATATTATTATATATTGAGCGGTAAGGGGAAAATCTTTCTTAACGAGGAAATATATCCGATTCAAAAAGGGGATCTCGTTAAAATTGACCCTGGTGTCCATCATCAAGCATTGGAGGAAACGGATGTGCCTCTTGAGATATTAGTCATAGCGACTCCTCCAGTCATAGGAGATAACTACACAGTCTGATTTGGTATCTCCAACAGTGAACCGCATTCTCTTGTTCCCACGCGCCGCGTGGGAACGAGAAAAAAGCGTAGGATGCGATGAGCGCGGTAGGTCTTACAGGATGGCATTACATCAAGAAAAAAATCGTGTTAATCCTGAACATCCTGTTAATCCTGTCCGATTAAAGTATTGCGACAAGCGTTCAAACGAAACCGCAATCGCTCTTAAGTTATGGCAGATCCGACAGCGATCAAAATGCAAGGGATCACCCGCCGCCGGGTGCTGGGCGATGTGCTCAAGACCGCCTGTGGCGTTGGCTTGTTCGGCCTGGGCCTGGGTCTCTATTCCAGCCGGGCCTCGTCGCTACCCGCATATGCTATCCGGCCGCCGGGGGCGATCCCGGAGGATGCCTTCAACGGGGCCTGCATCCGCTGTGGACTCTGCGTGCGCGATTGCCCCTACGACATCCTCTATCTGGGTCGGGTCGGCGAGGACATTCCGACTGGAACCCCATATTTCATCGCCCGCCAAGGGGCCTGTGAGATGTGCGAGGACATCCCCTGCGTAGTGGCCTGTCCTACCAATGCCCTGGACCACGTGCTGACGGACATCAATGCCGCGCGCATGGGGCTCGCGGTGCTGGTGGACCAGGAGAGCTGTATCGCCTTCCAGGGCCTGCGGTGCGAGGTCTGCTATCAGGTCTGTCCCATCAAAGACCAGGCTATCACCCTGGACCGGCAGCACAACGAACGCTCGGGAAAACATGCCCTCTTCATCCCTGTCGTTCACTCGGAACACTGCACCGGCTGCGGTAAGTGCGAGCAGGCCTGCATCCTGGAAGAGGCCGCCATCAAGATACTGCCGCACCACTTGGCCAAGGGCGAGCTGGGCCGGCACTACCGGCTGGGCTGGGAGCAGCAGGCACAATCCGGCGGCCCCCTGGTCAGCCCGGACCCGGAGCACCAGTACCACCTGCCCCCAGGCATGGAGTACGACCATGCCGGGGAGGGCCTGATCAGAGAGAGCGGTGCCGCGACGCCTTTCTCCGACAACCCTTTGGATGTCCTCAACCAGCAGGGACCACCCTAGAAAGAGCGCCTTTTTTAGCCGCAAATGAACGCGAATAAACGCAAATCGGTTGCAACCGGTTCACCACCAGCGATGGTTCTCGGGTCCATGCTGTCCACTTTAGAAATACCGCCAGGACTATGAAGAAAAGCGCCATCACATCCGATCGCCACATCATGGGGGGAACTCCCGTTTTCAGAGGGACGCGGGTGCCGGCTGCAACCCTGATCGATTACCTCGAAGCCGGAGACTCGATCAACGACTTCCTTGAGGGCTTCCCCACGGTTACCCGAGAACAGGTGATCCAGTTCCTCGAGGAGGCCAGGGAGAAGATCCTTGTCCCAGCGTAGAGTTCTCTTGGCAGAAAAAGATGAGGCTCTTTATGGATTCCGGACTGCCAACGATCATGGAAGGGTTCCACCGGGCGTTTTGGAGTGCGGCGGCAATTTCACCCCGATGCTTACCGGAACCTACAGCGCGAGGCATAAGCAGAGGGTCGGCCAAGTGGCACCATCCTGCCGCCGCTTTGGATTGGACCACGCATCCGTCCCCAACACAGGTGTTGCGGCCAGAGGAAAGCGCCGTCGCCGCGGCGCGGGTGGAACCTAAGTGCCCGGATTTCCGGCCAACGCCGCTGGTATCCCCCGTGGCTGAGGTTCGATGCGGTCGTGCCGCTTTGCCGGCGCACTCCAAAGCAGTCCAGAATCCATAAAGAGCCACAAATGATTCCCAATCCGTTCCAAAGCCAGCTCAAGGCCCACCGCTGGCTGATCGCCCGGCGCCTGAGCCAGGTCGGCGTGCTGGCCCTGTTCCTGCTGGGGCCAATCACCGGGATCTGGGTCGTCAAGGGCAATCTGTCCGCCAGTATGACCCTGGGCGTGCTGCCTCTGACCGATCCCTTCCTGCTCCTCCAGTCCGTCCTCTCGGGTGGCCTGCCGGTGACGAGCGGGGTCGTCGGCGCGCTCATCGTGCTGGTCTTCTACGCCTTGGTGGGCGGGCGGGTGTTTTGCTCCTGGGTGTGTCCGGTGAATCCGGTCACCGACGCGGCGGCCTGGCTCCGGCGACGCTTCGACCTGCGTGGCAACAGCGCCCTGTCGCGCAATCTGCGCTATTGGCTCCTGGGGCTGGCGCTGCTGTTTCCCCTGCTCACCGGCGTCCTGGTTTGGGAGTACATCAATCCGGTGTCCATGTTCCAGCGGGGCCTCATCTTCGGGATGGGCTGGGCCTGGACGGTCATCCTGGCCCTGTTCCTGTTCGACCTGTTCATTGCCAAGCACGGCTGGTGTGGTCGTCTGTGCCCCATGGGGGCCTTCTATGGACTGATCGGCAGCGGTTCGATCATTCGGGTCTGTGCGACCGCTCGGGACCGGTGCGACGACTGTATGGATTGCTTCGGGGTCTGCCCGGAGCCCCAGGTCATCAAGCCCGCGCTCAAGGGTGCCGCCGCAGGTGTCGGTCCGGTGATCCTGGATCGCAACTGCACCAATTGCGGGCGCTGTATCGAGACCTGCCCGCAAGGCGTCTTCCGGTTCGGGACCCGGATGAGCAACGGAGCATCTCTTTTTTAGCCGCAAATGAACGCAAAAAACGCAAATCGGAGCCGATTCAATTTGCGTCCATTTGCGTTTATTCGCGGCAAAAAATAATTCCGATTTAACCGAGGTGATAAAGAGCGAGATGAACAAGACCACAGCAATACTGAGCCTGTCCCTTGCCGTTGTTGGTCTGGGCGGGGCAATGCCAACGTTTGCGATCGATTCCCTGCGTGGCGCCGCTATCGAAGCGATGTCCACGCCGCCGGCAAAGCGGAAGGTCGATGTGGTCGAGGGCGGTATCGAGCGCACCTTTGAGCAGCAGCCGCCTTTGATCCCTCACAAGATCGAGAACTATAGGCTCAACCTGCGCCAGAATGGTTGCATGAGGTGCCACAGCAAGGCGGCGGCTGAGAAGGAGAACACCAAGCCACCCTCCGCGAACCATTTCGTCGATCGCGACGGCAAGGAGCTAGCCAAGCTCTCTTCGCGGCGTTACTTCTGCACCCAATGCCACATGGTGCAGATAAAAGGCGAGCCGCTGGTCGAGAACAGCTTCCAGGGTCTCAAGTAATACCCAAAGCCGCCCACAAACGAGATAACAGAGGTACAAGAGGTGGTAGTGGTAAATTTTTAAATGGTTAGCGTAAAGCGGTTCATTATGCCCCATTTCTTTATTTGATCCCCTCTCCCCGACCCTCTCCCGGAGGGAGAGGGAGTGCAGCTTGTGGCGTGCCCAACACACTGCTATCGGCGATGTTTCTATTTAAACCTTAACCACTACCCAAGAGGTTTCGTCATGCCTGAAGACAAACCAAAGAAAGGCAAACGCACGGTTACGGTCCTGCTGACCGGCATCGTCCTCGGCATCGTCCTCTGGAGCGGCTTCAACGCCGGGATGGAGGCCACCAACACGGAGACCTTCTGCAGCACTTCCTGCCATGAGATGGAGGTAAATGTCTATCAGGAATACATGGACACCAATCATTACGTCAACCGCACCGGGGTACGGGCTACCTGTCCCGATTGTCACGTGCCGCAGGAGGGAATCCCCAAGTTTGTCCGCAAGCTCCAGGCCAGTAGAGAGGTTTACCACCACTTGTTGGGCACCATCGATACCCCCGAGAAATTCGACGCCGAACGCATGGAGCTGGCCAGACACGTTTGGCGTGCCATGAAGGAGACCGACTCCCGCGAATGCCGTAACTGCCACGAATCCCTGTCTATGGATTACGACAAGCAGGAACCGCGCAGCGCCGAGCGTCACGAGCAGGCCGAAGCGGAGGGTCTGACCTGTATCGACTGCCACAAAGGCATTGCCCACCGCCTACCGGCGGAATATGACCCGGAGCAAGACATCCCTGGCGAGAGCATTTACTACGACGAGGCCAATACATCGCTTTAACGCAACCCACCCATAGGTCGCCCAACCTGCTACCTGCCTGCGCGGACCTCGCGTCGGGTGCAGGATGCGGTGAGCGCCTGCCGACCGCTTTCTCCTCCGGCTAGCTGTCAAGTGTCTGCAACCGTTGGCGCAACTTGGTCAGGCGCTTGACGGACAGCTCGCGTTTAACCGCTAACCCTAAAGCCTTGGTCTGGGCGATCAGGACTACCAGCCGTTTGCCGCGGGTCACGGCCGTGTAGAGCAGGTTGCGCTCCAAGAGCGGGTAGTGTTGGGTCGCCAAGGGGATGACGACCGCCGGATACTCCGAGCCTTGGCTCTTGTGTATGGTAGTGGCGTAGGCAAGGGAGATTTCGTCCAGCTCACCCAACTCGTATTCCACCCGGCGACCGTCGTACTCGATCGCCACGAGTCCCTCCTCCTCGTCGATTCTCTGAATGCGGCCAATGTCGCCGTTGAAGACCTCCTTATCATAGTTGTTGACCGTCTGGATGACCTTGTCTCCCGGCGCGTAGGTCCAACCGAAGCGGGTGATCCTGGGGTGGGTATCGGCATTCAGGCGCTGCTGCAGCTCCAGGTTGAGGGAGCGGGCACCTAGACCACCTTGGTTCATGGGGGTCAAGACCTGAATGTCGGCGACGGGGTCCAGGCCGAAGCGCTTGGGAATCCGTTCGATGGTCACCTGCAGCAACCGATCATGGATGAGCTCCGGGGTTTCGCAATCGATGCGGTAGAAATCGCTGTCCGGTCCTTGGCGGTCCGGACGCTCGGGCATACGGCCCTGGTTGATCCAATGGGCATTGACGACGATCCGGGACCGGGCCGCCTGGCGGAAGATCTCCGTCAGTCGGACCCTGGGCACCGCACCGGAGTCGATCATGTCAGCCAGTACCGACCCCGGCCCCACGGCAGGGAGCTGATCCACGTCGCCCACCAATAACACCGCCGCATGGTTGGGGATCGCCCGCAGGAGCTGGTTCATCAGGACCAGATCCACCATAGAGACCTCGTCGACGACCACCAGGTCGGCCGGCAGGGGCCTGTACTGGTCCCGCCTGAAACCCATGATCTGGGGATCGAACTCCA
The DNA here is from genome assembly GCF_900092655.1 of Candidatus Thiosymbion oneisti. GTDB lineage: Bacteria > Pseudomonadota > Gammaproteobacteria > Chromatiales > Chromatiaceae > Thiosymbion > Thiosymbion oneisti. Next base: position 2,138 of record NZ_FLUY01000093.1, on the reverse strand, counting down.
GCAGCCGATGGATGGTCTTGGCCTCGGTGCCGGTGGATTCCGCCAGCCGCTTGGCCGCCCGCCCGGTCGGCGCACACAGGCGCACGGAGACCCCCTTTGCCTGCAGAATGCGCAGGATGCTATTGACCACCGTGGTCTTGCCGACCCCGGGGCCACCGGTGATGATGGTAATTTTGCCGTTGATCGCGGCGGCCACGGCGGCGCGCTGGGAATCGGATAGCTCCAATCCTGTCTGGCGTTCCATCCAGGGGATGGCGCCTTGGGGATCGATCCGACCCCAGATCGGCGGATCGCGCTGCAAACGGCGGAGGCCCATGGCAATTCCCCGCTCGGCCCGTTGCAAGGGGGTGAGAAAGAGCGCGGGTTGGCCCTCGATCTCCTCGGTGACCAGGTTTTCCGCCTCGAGCTCCGCGGCGATGGCCTGCTCGATGACGGCGGCGGGAATCTCCAGCAGCTTGCACGCCGACTCGGCCAACTGATCCCGATAGGCGGCGCAGTGACCGTCTGCGGCGATCTCCTGCAGCACATGGCGCACCCCGGCCTGGGCGCGGATGAGCGAGTCGTGGGGGATACCGAGTCGGTGGGCGATGGCATCGGCGGTCTTGAAGCCGATACCGTGGATATCGAGTGCCAGCCGGTAGGGGTTCTCCCGGACCTTCTCGACCGCCGCGTCCCCATAGGTCTTGTAGATGCGCACAGCCCGTGCCGTGCCGACCCCATGGGACTGGAGGAAGACCATGATCTCCCGGATCACCTTCTGCTCGGCCCAGGCCCGGGTCACCCGTTCCTTGCGCTTGGGGCCGATGCCTTCGAGCGTGAGTAGCCGGTCCGGGTTGTCCTCGATGACATCGAACACCCGTTCGCCGAAGGCCCCCACTAGCTTATGGGCAAAGTGGGGACCGATGCCCTTGACCATGCCCGAACCCAGATATTTCTCGATGCCGTCCAGGGTGCTGGGCGGAATCACCCGCAGATTCAGGGCCTTGAACTGGAGCCCGTGGCGGTGGTCATTGACCCAGGTGCCATCGCATTCGATGTACTCGCCCGCGGTGACGGTGGCCGCCGAGCCGACCACGGTCACCAGCTCCCGCTGCCCGCGTACCTTGACGCGCAACACGCAGAAGCCGCTTTCCTCGCTATGGAAGGTGACCCGCTCGACCGCCCCGGCCAGGCGTTCGGACGGATCGCCCGCGGGGGTTCCGGGGTGATGCGGGTAGATCATCTCCGGCATGGAATGATGAATGCGGAATGATGAGCGATGAATGGGAAGCAGCTTGCCACTTCATCATTCCGCATTCATCACTCGTCATTCATCACGACCTTGTCGTAGATCTCGGCCAACGCCAAGGTGCAATCCAGGCTCTCCAGGGGAACCTGGTCCTCCAGCCCCGCATAGTCCATCAGGGTCCAGTGGTCATCTGCGCCGCGCCGGTAGCGTTCCACCCGAACCCGGTCCTGGGAGACCAGCAGATACTCCCGCAGGCTCGGGATGCGGCGGTAGAGGGCGAACTTGTCCCCCCGATCGTAGGCCGCCGTGGAGTCGGAGAGGACCTCGATGATCAGACCGGGGTTGAGCAGGACATCCCGCCGGTCGTCCAGGAGCTCCGGTTCTCCGCAATGGGCGACCAGATCCGGATACTTGCCCGCGTTGGCGGAGCGGATGATGACCTTCATGTCATTGACATAGACTTGGCAAGGACGTCCCTTGAACTGGATGCTCAGCTCCCTGCTGATGTTCACAACGATAATGTTGTGCTCCAGGCTCGCACCGGCCATGGCGAAGACCTCGCCATTGAGGTATTCGCTGCGCCCTTCCAGATCGGCGCGCTCACCTTCCAGCCAATCCTCGAGGCTCAAAAAGGGCTTGGGTTGCAGGGACATAGAATCAGCTCGGTATCAGGGTGAGTGCCTATAAATCACAAACTGCTGCCAGCTTCCGGTCGCCGGCATCTAAGGTGGGCTATGCCCACCGACGACTCATCTGGCTGCAATGAGGCTACGGAATCGTTTGAACCACAAAGGCGTGAAGGACACAAAGGGGGAATTGGTAGTGGTAAATTTTTAAGGCTCTTTATGGATTCCGGACTGCTTTGGAGTGCGCCGGCAAAGCGGCGCGGCCGCATCGAACCTCAGCCACG
>NZ_FLUY01000195.1 GCF_900092655.1 Candidatus Thiosymbion oneisti | reverse complement strand
GGAAGCTCCGCGCCGCGGAGTGTCTCGGAAACTCGTAGCCACTGCTGCATGGGCCTGATGTGCTTGATTTTCATGAGGATTCAGCTC
>NZ_FLUY01001191.1 GCF_900092655.1 Candidatus Thiosymbion oneisti | reverse complement strand
TGCGTCGCCAAATCCAAAGCGGCGGCGGGTTTGCAGTGTACCTGCCGGCACCCCCGGTTACACCAGGTACCCTGGGTTTCTACCAA
>NZ_FLUY01000138.1 GCF_900092655.1 Candidatus Thiosymbion oneisti | reverse complement strand
CGGATGTCCCCGCCCTGGGTAAGAATAGTGCCTTCAATCCAAAGGTCATCGGTTCGAACGGTCATCTCTCCGCTGCCCGTGTCTATCCGACCTTCGG
>NZ_FLUY01000343.1 GCF_900092655.1 Candidatus Thiosymbion oneisti | reverse complement strand
GCCGCTTAAGTTCCAAACAGAATGGCGCACTACACTAGTTTACCCTCACCACTACCAGCGGCGAATTCTTTCACAGTTTCTCCAGCGTGGGAACGCCGTCTTGTCCGCTCCAGCGGACTGTGTCTCTCTGTGTTTACAGGCGCCGGCGGTTGGCCTACCTGGCCGTTTACCGATGCTGGAGCGTCTAAATCAAGTTGGGTCTAGATAACTTTAGAGTGGATTTTCTTTCAGCAGAGTCAGTATTCTATCATAGAGGTTTTCCTCGCGGTAATT
>NZ_FLUY01000368.1 GCF_900092655.1 Candidatus Thiosymbion oneisti | reverse complement strand
CGTATTATAGCGGTGCAGGAAGAGTTTCAAACAGATCTCGTGCATTTTAACGCATTTGGAAAAAGATAACGTCTTACGCACGAAGCGTGCTAAATGCTGTCGCAAGGTATTATTCCAGCGCTCAACATGGGCCGTCTCTCCAGTTTCTTTGCCGACAGGGTTATGTTGCTCATTCGGAATAACGGCTTGATAAGCTTTCCAATAGTCGGTGAAAACAATCGCTTTTTTATAAGCGAATGGTATGCGATTCCAGAGTATTTGGCATGTCTTTTCACTGCGATCACCACAAGCATAAGCAACAACTTCTCGGGTCTCTCTGCTCAATGCGATCCATGTCCAAATTTTGTTATCTTTTTCAAAGAGATAAGACCATAATTCATCCATTTCCAACACCGGTGTTTGTTCCGGACCAAGAGGTGTCAGCGTCGCTTCAAGAGGAGGAAGCACCGCCGCTTT
>NZ_FLUY01000981.1 GCF_900092655.1 Candidatus Thiosymbion oneisti | reverse complement strand
TCTTGTCTGCATCGGCTCTCTACAACCGACCAGGGGCGGCTTTGTTAGTTCTACTATTTACAGCGCACTACACTAGTGGCCTGCTTTCTCTCGTTCCCACGCGCCGCGTGGGAACGAAAAAACCACGGATGGACACGGATTGTGATCCGTTTTTATCCGTGTCCATCCGTGGTTCTTCGGTGCGGTTTGTTCCGGTACAAATCCAATTAAGAAACGGCATTAGGATTTCTACTTCGTAGTTGTATCTTCCGCATCCTGACCGACCACGACGAGCCGCCGGCAGCTAACTTAATGGTATTCAATGCCATTAAGTTAAGCGTCACCGGCGCCGTTTGTGATTGCTTGATCGCTGTTTTTCGTTCACTCTCTCCTCAACCCCTCTCCCGCCGGGAGAGGGGCTTTGAAGATTAACTTAATGACATTGTAATGGCGTTAGGCTGGAGAGATCCGTCATGCGCATAGACCAATTGGCTCTCAAGCACTTCAAGGGCTTCGAGGACAGGGAACTCTCCTTTCACCCGGAATTCAACCTGCTGGTCGGAAGGAACGGCACGGGTAAGACCGGTGCCCTGGACGCCTTGGCAGTGGCCGTCAGCAGTTGGTTTTGGGGGATCGGGGGGGATAACCCCCGCCACATTCGTCCGAACGAGGTGCGGGGCAATTTCCAGCACCATGAGGAGATCGACGACCAGGGACAACGCCATGTCAGCGTCAATTGGGAGTATCTGTACCCTTGTGAAGTAACGGCACGGGGCGAGGTACAGGGAGAGTCAATCAGCTGGCTGGAGGCACTAAAAGGCCCCGAGAGTCATGTTACCCACGAAGGGGCGACGCCGATCTTAGAACTGGCCTCGGCCGCGGGTACAGCTGTGCGCGAGGGCAAAGAGGTCTTTCTGCCTTTGATCTCATACTATGGTACCGAGCGACTCTGTCAGGGACCAGAATCGTTTCGGGTAACGGACCTGACGCGATTATTCGATAAAGAAGGACAATCCCGCCTGGCGGGCTATGGGAACAGCATTGATCCGAGACTATCAGTAGACCAACTTATCCATTGGATTGTCCGTCAGTCATGGATCGCTTACCAACGGAAGGGGAGGGCATCACCGGTATTCGAGGCGGTGAAAAAGGCCATCGTCGGTTGCCTGGAGGGCGCGTCCAATCTCGATTTCGATGCCGTCATCGGCGAGGTGGTAATCGAGATGGAAGATGAAACCCAGCCCTTTTCCAATCTCAGCGACGGGCAGCGCAGTACGGCGGCGCTGGTCGGCGATATGGCGCAGAGGGCGGCCAGGCTGAATCCCCATTATGGCGGCGCGGTGCTGCAACAGACCTCGGGGGTGGTGCTGATCGACGAGCTGGATCTGCATCTGCATCCGCGTTGGCAGCGCCGCATTATCGAGGATTTGCGCCGAACCTTCCCCAAAATCCAGTTCATCTGTACCACCCATTCGCCGTTTCTCATCCAGTCACTCCGCAGTGGCGAAGAGCTCCTCATGCTGGACGGCCAGCCTACCGCCAATGTGGCGAACCTGCCGGTCGAAGAGATCGCGCAGGGCATCATGGGGATACCCAATCCACAGGTCAGCATGCGCTATGAGGAGATGACGGGCGCGGCCAGGCATTATTTCGAGGAGCTCGAAGCCGCCGCGAAGGCCCCGGAAGAGAAGCTGGCGGAATACAAGGTGCGGCTTGCCGAGACCATCGCGCCTTATGCGGACAACCCGGCATTTCAGGCCTTTCTGGAGATGAAGCGTGCCGCGAAGCTGGGGGAATAGGCCATGCGACCGGTACGCAGAGGGCGTTCACCCCGACCCAACGATTTCGAGCCCTACCCGGACGCCAAACCGGCGCTGATCTCCAGGCTCGGCGGTTACTGTAGTTATTGCGAGCGGCGGATCGCCACCAATCTCGCCGTCGAGCACATTCAACCCAAGAATTTACCGGCCTATATCCATCTGGAAGGACGCTGGGAGAATTTTTTGCTGGGGTGCGTGAACTGCAATTCCACGAAATCGGATAAGGATGTCCTGCTCGATCATATCTTGCTGCCGGACCGTGACAACACCTTCCTCGCCTTTACCTATTCGCCCGACGGCACCGTATCGCCTTCCGCCGCTGCCGCTCGCCACGGAATAACCCGACAGGCGGAGGATACGCTGGCCTTGACCGGTTTGGATAAACGAATCTCCGCGGTTTTCGATGAGAACGGCAAGCGGGTGAGTATCGACAGGGTGTCACAGCGGTTGGAGGTCTGGGCGGTTGCCGAAGAGGCCAGTGCGGACCTGAGCAATCAGCCGGATAATAAGGATATCCGCCGCATCATTGTGCAGGCCGCCCTGGGGTACGGCTTTTTCAGCATCTGGATGACCATATTCAAGGACGATAGCGATATGCGCAATCGGCTCATCGATGCATTTCCTGGCACCAGGGAGAGCGGTTGCTTCGATCCCGCCGATGTTCGCCCGGTTTCTCCGGCCCCCAATCCTGATGACCTGGCGGGTGGCGGAAAGATATGAACAAAACGATTCCATTGTCTACGATGCGGTGATAAACGGGGATTTGATCGTCATCGAAAAAGATAACCGCTAACCAGCGAGGAGTACTTTGATGGCAACCTTTACGTTGGTCGATGATAGAACCATAGTCACACAAGATAATATGCGGTTGGGTGGTAAGATGCGTCTGCATCTGGCCGGCGTGGGGGGAAATAGAAAGGCGATTCAGTTGCACTCCACGAACCCGCGGATTGCCGGAGGGCGGATCATTGCCTTGTTCAATGGACCAAAAGGGATCTGGACGGTAGAAATAGACGCATTCGCGACGGGAAAGGCTGAGATACATGCAAAGCACAACGGCAAGGTTGTTGCGAAACTTCAGGTAACGGTTGCGAAAAAACTGACGCTTCCAGCGGCCACAACGCAAGAGGGCATGCTTGTACGACTGTTTTTGGCCGAAAGTCCCCCACCGGCTAAGTCTAGTTACAATGCGACTGATGCTAAAAAGGGGATGCAATGGATGCGTCTCGTGTTGGAAAATCGCCTTAAAAACAATCCCGGGCAATTTTTAGCCCCGGGTGCCAAGACAATCACGGATATCGTGAGGGCCAGAGGCCAGGTCGAGGGATTCGAAAACTATCCCACATTAAAGGCCGGGCTACAGGCCCGTATCAACGACATTGTAAAGATAGCCAATGACGACAGCGACCGACGTCAGGAGAAACACGAAACCTTTTTGCTCAACGCACTCGAAGTGGCAACGGGTAAAGCCGTAGTTTTGGATCCATGTCCGACTAGACTGTACGGATGGCGCACTGCGGATAGCCGTTCTCCAGGTGGGCGTTTCAAAAAATATGGAACGCCGTTATCAGGAAATCAGTTTTACACCCTCGAGCCTGAGAAACCGTCTAAATGACGATCGAGATAGAGAGGACCTTGGAAAATTCCCTCCATGGGATTTTTCAAGGTCCTCTCAAGTGACAGACTTTGCCCCGGTTCCTTCCCTCATGCCATTGGATTTTCTATCCTATAGGACGACACATGCTTACCCGATCGACAAAAAAAGTTCCACTGGCCGTGTTTTTCCTGGCCTGGCTGAGTAGCCCATTTTCGGGGACAGTCGCTGCCTCCGATAATCCGGTTTCCATTCGTCAGCATCCCCACATCCAACACCTTATTTCCAGCCTGCAGCTCGTGGTGAATGAAAAGGCCAGGAAAAACAAGAACCATTTTTTTATTGCCAGGTATCCCGCCACGCGCGAATATACCTACATGTTGTGGCGTGAGGAAAATGTGTTATGGGCTCTGGGACTGGATGATTCTCCAACAGAGTATTGGTGTAATGTTGTACAATTTTTCAACAGCCGTGATGTGATCGATTTGGAGACAGGTGTTGTTCCCACGGATGAAGAAGTGGGCACGAGTACGTATCTCGTGAGCCAACCCTGGGTCGATTCCATTGTCTACGATGCGGTGATGAACGGGGATTTGATCGTCATCGAAAAGGGTAAAAAGCCTAGTAAGAAATCCTGTAATAGCGGTGATTACCTTATTCAATGATAAACCGAGTGATGCGAACAAGCCGGATAGATGGCCCATGTCGGTTCATGCCGATGCGGTTCGTGTTACTCACCGCATTCTACGTCCCTGAATAGTCACGGTCCCCTTTGGTAATCCGTTGGGCCGGATTCAGCAGACTCAACTCAAACGACAAGGCTCTCAACACGAGACCCCATGGCACTCTTACAGATCTCGGAACCGGGCCAGTCCGTCGCACCGCACCAGCGCCGCTTGGCGGCGGGTATCGACCTGGGGACGACCAACTCACTGGTCGCTACCGTGCGCAGCGGCTCCGCCGTTACCCTGCCGGATGGGGAGGGGCGTCATTTGCTGCCGTCCGTGGTGCGCTTCGGCGGAGATGCAGTGATCGTCGGTGCGGAGGCAAAGGCCGCTGCTGTCGATGATCCGCTGAACACGGTCGCCTCCGCCAAGCGCCTTATCGGTCGGGGGCTGGACGACATCGAACGCTTAGGGAACCGTCTGCCGTATCAGTTCGTCCGGACGGATACCGCCGTTCCGCGCATCCGTACCCGCCGGGGGGATGTCAGCCCGGTGGAGGTCTCGGCGGAGATCCTCAAGGCGCTTGCCGCCAGGGCGGAGTCGGTCTTGGGGGGCGAGCTCTCCGGCGTCGTCGTTACGGTCCCTGCCTACTTCGACGAGGCCCAACGCCAGGCGACCAAGGATGCTGCCCGCTTGGCGGGACTCAAGATATTTCGACTCCTGAACGAGCCCACCGCCGCGGCGGTGGCCTACGGCCTGGATAAGAACGCCGATGGTGTCCATGCCATCTACGACCTCGGTGGCGGCACCTTCGACATCTCTATCCTGCGTTTGCGGCGCGGGGTGTTCGAGGTGCTGGCCACCAGCGGTGATTCCGCCCTCGGCGGCGACGACCTGGATCGTGCGGTGGCGCGCTGGATCATGGCGCGGGTCGGGGTCGAGGACAATGCCTCCCATCGCCTCCTGCGCCGGTTGCTGCGCGATGCCTGCGCCGCCAAGGAGGCGTTGAGCACGGCGGATCGGGTCCCCCTGCACCTCGAGCTGCCCAACGGCGTCCGATGGGAAGGGGAACTGGACCGGGCGACTTTCGATGCCTTGGTGGACCCCCTCATCGCCAAGACGCTGGTAGCCTGTCGCCGTTGCCTGCGTGACGCCGGGCTGCGACCGGACGCGGTGCAGGATGTGGTCATGGTCGGTGGCTCCACGCGCGTACCCCGGATACGCGAACGGGTAGAGGAGCTCTTCGGCACGCCACCGCTGGTAGAGATCGACCCCGACCGGGTGGTTGCCATCGGCGCTGCCCTGCAGGCGGACGTCCTGGCTGGCAACAAGGGGGGCGATGAGGTCCTGTTGCTGGACGTCATTCCCCTGTCTCTCGGTCTGGAGACCATGGGCGGACTGGTGGAAAAGATCATCCCCCGCAACACGACTATCCCGGTGGCCCGGGCCCAAGAGTTCACCACCTTCAAGGACGGGCAGACCGCCATGGTCATCCATGTGCTTCAGGGCGAGCGGGAGTTGGTAGCGGACTGTCGTTCATTGGTGCGCTTCGAGCTACGGGAAATCCCGCCGATGATGGCCGGCGCGGCACGCATTCTGGTCAGCTTCGAGGTGGACGCGGACGGGCTGCTCAGCGTTACCGCCAGGGAACAATCGAGCGGGGTCAAGGCCCAAGTTGAAGTCAAGCCGTCCTATGGGCTCACCGACGCCGAGATCGAGTCCATGCTGCGGGATGCCACGGCCCGGGCGGGGGAGGATCTGCAGGCCAGGCGCCTGCATGAGCAGCAGGTCGAGGCCGAACGAACCCTCGCGGCCCTGCGGGCCGCGCTGGCGAGCGATGGAGATGCCCTGCTTGACGCGACCGAGCGTGGTCTTGTAGAAGATGCCCTGTCGAAGTTAGAACGGATAGCCGCCGGCGGGGATGCGGAGGCGATCAGGATCGCCGTCGGAGACCTGGAGAAGGCCTGCGACTTCTATGTGGAACGGCGCATGAATCGGAGCATTCGAGCGGCCGTGGCGGGACACAAGGTCGAGGAATTCGAGTAGCCTATGACGAAGCTCATCTTCTTGCCGCACGAGGAGATCTGTCCCGAAGGCGCTATGATCGAGGCCGAGCCCGGTGTCAGTATCTGCGACGCCGCCCTGGCAAACGGCGTCGAGATCGAGCATGCCTGCGAGAAATCCTGTGCCTGCACCACCTGTCACATCATTATCCGCGAGAGCTTCGATTCCCTGGAGGAAGCAGACGAGACCGAAGAGGACCTGCTCGACAAGGCCTGGGGCTTGGAGCCGGAATCCCGCTTGAGCTGCCAGGCCCTGGTGGGCGATGAAGACCTGGTGATCGAGATCCCCAAATACACCATCAATATGGTGTCCGAGCAGCATTGAGTGGGGTGGGCTGTGCCCACCGATGGCTCACTCGGTGGTGGGTGGAGCCCACCCTACACTGCAGCGGAGAAATTTCATGGGCTTGAAGTGGACCGACACGTTCGATATAGCAATCGCACTCGATGAGGCACATCCCGACGTGGACCCACGCTACGTGAACTTCGTAGATCTGCGTGACCGGACGTTGGCCCTCGATGAGTTCGACGACGATCCGACGCGCTCGGGAGAAAAGATACTGGAGGCCATTCAGGCCACCTGGATAGAAGAGCGGGAGTAAAAACCACCTGCCGCGTAAATCACATTTACGCCCTAGCCTGCTCTGAACAAGTCCGGGACGGACTTGTTCAGAGCTTCCATGGGGGAATCGCTTTCGTTCAACCCCCTATTTTTTATCGGTTTGCTTCTCCAAGGTGGTATTCTCTTTCGAGGTGGTCTTCTTTGGGTCTTCTGATTTGCCGCAGGATGCGACAAAAAAGCAAGCGATCATTATCGAAGCGAGGAGAGCGGTGCGAATTTCGTATCTCATGGTATGCCTCTTTTGGTGTGCCTCTGTTTCTGACCTGAAGTCCTAAGTATAGGGTACTTGAAAAATTGCCTTCCTGGCAATCCTTCCAGATGCATTCCGATCGGGAAGCCCTGAACAAGACTCACTCGGTGGTGGGCAGGGCCCACCCCACGCTGCAATGAGGCAGCGGTTGGTTGTTTGAACCACAAAGGCGCGAGGGACGCAAAGATTTTTGTGGGGGTACCCCCTTGCAGGTGCCCGGATTATAGGATACGGCGAGCAAAACAAGCCGCATCGCCGGACCGACAGCCGACGGTGGAATGAGTCCAGGTGAAATTGAGTATGGGAAAGATTATTTTTGGTCGCTTCCCTGAAGCCACGGACCCCATGGGTCTGGGGCCCATTGGTAACCACATCCTCTTCCCTCGTCGCCACCGTATTTGCCTTGGTAGTGGTAAATTTCTAACTGATAGCGTAGTTGATAGTCCCAAAGACATTGAGTCCGCTGAACCGCGCAGCAACCCAACCTACCCTCTACCAGTCAAAGAGTTACCACTATCCTTGCCTTATTTCTTGGCTTTGACGTAGTCCTCCTCAGCTTTGGTGTATGTCTCCTTAGCCTTGGTATGGAGCGCTTCGGCTTTGGTATACATTTCCTCAGCCTTGGTATACATCTCCTTGGCCCTGGTACGCATCTCCTCAGCCTTGGTATGTAGCTCCTTAGCCCTGGTATGCGTCTCCTCAGCCTCGGTATGCATGTCCATAGCTTTGGTGTGGTCCGCCCCGGGTTTGGCGTGTGTCTCTGCAGCCTTGGTGTGCAGCTTTATAGCCTTGGTGTGCATTTCCTCGGCTTCGGTGTGCATCTTTTCGGCCTTGGCATGCACTTCCTTAGCTTTGGCGTAAGCTTCGGTGTGTTTGGCGTAAGCCTTGGCGTGTTCGGTGTAGGCTTTGGTGTGTTCGGCGTAAGCTTTGGCGTGGTCCTCGGCGGCATTAGCCAGGTTCACAGCCGACAGACTTCCTGCGAGTAGGGCACCGATGACGGCGGCAATGGGTTTGATCGGGTTCTTCTTAGACATGGATGCTCCTGGATATCGGTTTGGATTTCTACAGGTACTAAGGACTTGCCCCGTAATGATCCGGTCAAAAGCGGTGACCGGTAGGCTTACGAAGAACGATACTATATAACATATTGTACTGTATAACACACATTTTTCGGTCAGGCGAAACTCACTACGCCGGTTTGAATGCTTTTCAGCACTGTTCCCAGGGTAGTCCGCGCAGGCGCCAACCACCGATACTGCTGCGGTGATGATGGTCGTCGAGATCGCCCTCGAAGCCTTCGTCGATGTGGAAGACATTCTGCATCCCGGCTTCCAGCAAGACCTTGCCCGCCTCCAGGGAGCGCTTGCCGCTACGGCAGATGAGGATGACCGGCACGCAGGGGTTTTCCTGTGTGCACACCGCCCTGCCAGGCAACAGCTTCCGAATCTCGGTCTCGAAGTCCGGGTTGACCATCCAGTCGGGCTCGTCGATCCAGGCGACGTGGACGGCGCCGGTCGGATGGCCGACAAACAGGTACTCCATACTGGAACGGATGTCCACCAGGAGCGCTCGGGGGTCGTCCTGAAGCATTTGCCAGGCCTGTTGGGGAGTAAGGCTCTTAACGCCGTGATCGCTCATGGTTCCGAATCCTCTCTTTGTTTTTCAGATGTCAGGTAGCCGCAATGCGCAAGCGGTCCGCACAGCGGACCCTACTCTGACTACTTGCTTGACCGTAGGTCCGCTGTGCGGACCGCTGGGATGTTGCGGCCCATCTAGTATCCCATTTCTGCATATTTTGCATATAGCCTGTAGGGTGGGCTGTGCCCACCACTTCCGCTAGCCTATGAAAATTGTTGGTTAGTGTAGACAACAACCGGAAAGAGAACCACGGATGAACATGGATTGACACGGATGGAGACCAATCCGTGTCGATCCGTGGTTCGCTATCACACAAAGACACCAAGCCACAAAGGGGTATAAGGATTGAGAGAAGAACGCCAGAACGAGCGGAGAATTCTTGGTGTCTTTGTGGTTTGGTGTGAGAAAAATGAAAACAGCTACGGAGGGCGTTCCCTACGAACACGTAGAATACTGTGAAATGATGTACTAGGCCCCCGCCTGAGCCGATGCATCTGAACGCTTTCCTGTCTTCGTCTCGTCCCGTGCCGACTGGATCTCGCAGGCCCGAAGGTCCGGCAGGTGATCGAAATGCCCGCAGATTCCTTGTTCCTCCAGGATTTGAGACAGGGCCTCGAGGCGTTGGTCGAGGGCATGGATATGATCCAGCATCAGGTTGACCGCATTGGCGACCGGATCGGGGGCATCTTTGGTCACGCCGTAGGCGTCAAAGCCGATGCGCTGGGCGGTTACCGCGCGCCGTTCGTAGGTCTCGTCGGCCGCCGGCGGCTCTACCACATGGCCCGGCACCCCGACGATCGTAACCCCGGCCGGCACCGATTTGACCACCACCGAGTTCGAGCCGATGCGTGCCCCGTCACCGATCTCGATGGGACCCAACACCTTCGCCCCGGCACCCACCACCACATGGCGTCCCAAGGTGGGATGCCGTTTGCCCTTGTTCCAACTGATTCCGCCCAGGGTTACGCCGTGATAGAGGGTGCAGTCGTCGCCGACGACCGCCGTCTCTCCGATTACCACCCCCATGCCGTGGTCGATGAAGAGGCGCCGACCTATCCGCGCGCTGGGGTGGATCTCGATCCCGGTAAAGAGGCGCGCCAGGTTGGACAGCAGGCGGGCCAGCCATTTGAGGCCGCGAGTCCAAAGGGCGTGGGCGGCGCGGTGCATGAGGACCGCATGCAGCCCAGGGTAGGTCGTTAGAACCTCGAATCCGTTGCGGGCGGCGGGATCCCGCTCAAACACACAATCGATATCCTCACGTAATCGCTCGAACATAGGAGTGCTCGGTCATTCCTTAAGCTTCCCCCGCGGCATTCCCGTCGGGGTCGGTGGATGGGGCTGACCGGGAGGGGTCGGTCTTGTGAAATCGCCCCGGGGTCTTCTTCCCCTGCGCGGCGCTCAGGATGCCGCGCAGGATATTAATCTCTACCCGATCGGGGCGGGCGCGATTGAACAGACGCCGCAGGCGCCGCAACAACTTTCGGGACTGGGCGGGATTGCTGAATCCCGTATCCGTCATGGTCTGCGCTAAGTGGGCGTAAAACCCTTCCATCGCCTCCGCAGGTGCCGGATCTTGCTCGGTCTCCTCGGTGTACTGCTCCCCAGCCGTACCCCAGGTACGGCGTAGCTCATAGGCGAAGATTTGGGCCGCGGAGGCTACGTTCAAGGAGCGGAACCCCGGATCGGTCGGGATATGCGCAAGGAAGTGGCAACGCGCCAGCTCGTCGTTGGTGAGCCCGGAGCGTTCGCGCCCGAGCACCAGGGCCACCTCACCCTGCCGGGCCTCCGCCAGGAGCCGGCGGGCACAATCGACAGGTTCCAGCAACGGCCAGGCCACCGTGCGTAACCGGGCGCTGGAGCCGACCACTAATCGACAGCCGCGCAGGGCGTCCACCAGATCCCCGTGTGTCTGGGCGGCCGCCAGCAGGTCATCGGCGCCGGCGGCGCGGGCCACCGCCTCTGCATTGGGCAACACTTTGGGGTTCACCAGGTGCAGCCGGCTCAGCCCCATGGTCTTCATGGCCCGGGCCGCCGCCCCGATGTTCCCCGGGTGGGTAGTCTCTACCATGACGAACCGGATCCTGTGGAGTACTTCGGAGCTGGGGTCCATGGTCACGCTTTGAATCTATTCGCCGCTTCGGGTATGGTGCCCACCATGCACCCCATGCTCAATATCGCCGTCCGGGCCGCGCGCAGCGCCGGTCGTATCCTGCTGCGCTACCTCGAACACACCGATGGGATCGCCGTTACCGACAAGCGCCGCAATGATTTCGTCAGCGAGATAGACCGCAGTGCCGAGGAGGCGATCATCCGGGAGCTGCGCAGCAAGTACCCGGATCACGCCATTCTGGCCGAGGAAAGCGGCGAACGCCAGGGCAGTGATTTTCAATGGGTGATCGATCCCCTGGACGGCACCACCAACTACCTGCACGGCTTTCCCCAATTCTCCGTCTCCATTGCCCTCAAATACCGCAACCGTTTGGAGCAGGCGGTGGTCTATGATCCGTTGCGGGAGGAGCTCTTCACCGCCAGCCGCGGTCAGGGTGCCCAGCTCAACGACCGGCGCCTGCGCGTGACCGATCGCCCATCCCTGGAAGGCGCCCTCATCGGGACCGGCTTTCCATTCCGAAACCATAGCCTTCTGGACACCTATTTGGGTATGTTCAAGGTCGTGCTCCAGAATACGGCGGGCATCCGTCGTCCCGGCTCCGCGGCCCTCGACATCGCCTATGTGGCCGCGGGCCGGCTGGATGGCTTCTGGGAGCTGGGGCTGGCCCAGTGGGACATCGCCGCCGGTGCCTTGCTGGTCAGCGAGGCCGGCGGTATGGTGAGCGACCTGGCCGGCGGCGACCGGTATCTGAAGACAGGCAATGTGATTGCCGGCAACCTCAAGGTCCACCAGGCCATGGTCGCTAAGCTCCGGCCCTTTCTCAGTGACTCCCTCAGGGCCTGAACAGTCGGAATTAAGGAATGATGAATGATGAATGATGAGTGCGAAGTGATAGCTGCTTTTGCAGACACAAGGGAATCGCACAAACAAGCCTCGCCTACCGGTCGCCGGCGGTTTCCCTCCGCGGGTAGGGAGAACACAAGGCTGGTAGCTGGCGACTATCGAAACCTCATGATGAACGTCTTTCAATAAATCGGAGCCGTACATGCAAGTTGAAGACAAATATCTCAATCCCTTTACGGATTTTGGTTTCAAGAAATTATTCGGCATGGAGCCGAATAAAGATCTGCTTATCGATTTTCTCAATGAGCTGCTGCGTAGAGATGAAGGAGAAATCAAAGATATTACCTACCTTTCACCGGAACAACTCGGGAGAACCATTGGTGAGAGGAAAGCCATTTTCGACATTTATTGTGAAAACGCACAGGGTGAAAAGTTTATCGTCGAGATGCAGAAGGCAAAGCAGAATTATTTTAAAGACAGAAGCGTTTACTATTCGACATTTCCAATTCAGAGTCAAGCCCAAAAGGGTGGTTGGGATTTTGAATTGAAGTCAGTTTACACGGTTGGCATATTGGATTTTGTCTTCGATGAAGATAAAGGCAGTAATCAAGTCTTTCATCATGAAGTGCAATTATTCGATAAAAGTATACAAGCGGTTTTCTATGACAAATTGACCTATATTTATCTCGAAATGCCGAAATTCACTAAAACGATCGACGAATTGGAAACCCATTTCGACAATTGGCTTTATGCATTGAAAAATCTTGAGAATCTGACAGATAGACCCACAAAATTACAGGAAAGCATCTTTAACAAGCTCTTTGAGCAAGCGGAAATTGCAAATTTCAATGACGACGAATATAGTGAATATGAAGAGAGCTTGAAGATCTATCGTGATTTGAAAAATTCATTCGATACAGCGAGAGAAGAGGGCAGAGGAGAAGGTAGAAGGGAAGAGAAAATCACGATCGCCGGAAAATTGAAACAACAAAATATACCACCTGAGATCATTTCTCAAAGTACCGGCTTGCCAATAGAAAAAATCGAGAAATTATAACCCCGAACAATGGACTTTCGTTCGCCCTCTCCCCAACCCCTCTCCCGCCGGGAGAGGGGCTTTTCAGGTCACCGAAACCCCGCTGCGAACCTTCGAAGACTGTAGGGTCCGCTGTGCGGACCTTCTAAATGTCAACAGGCTCTTTATGGATTCCGGACTGCTAACGATCATAGAAGGGTTCCAGCGGACGTTTTGGAGTGCGGCGGCCACTTCACCCTGCTGCTTACCGGAACCTCCA
>NZ_FLUY01000357.1 GCF_900092655.1 Candidatus Thiosymbion oneisti | reverse complement strand
CTGGCTCACACGCTTGGCTCACATGCTCCAGTGTGTGGAGTAGGGGGTGTTGACAGTCCGAAGGTCCGCGCAGCGGACCCTACGCTGACCAGCTGATTATGTGTCGGGTCCGCGGTG
>NZ_FLUY01000743.1 GCF_900092655.1 Candidatus Thiosymbion oneisti | reverse complement strand
CAGCGCCTCAACGAGCTGGCTGAGTTTCTCTGGATCGTCGGTTGTGCCCATAACCTTCACCAGGCGCAAGGCACCCGCCTGTGCCTGCGCGGCT
>NZ_FLUY01000045.1 GCF_900092655.1 Candidatus Thiosymbion oneisti | reverse complement strand
ATCTGGCTCGACCGCTGGTTTACCCTTTACTACCACCAACGGCGAATTCTTTCACAATCTCTCCAGCGTGGGAGCAAATCCCGACGCTTCAGCGTCGACAAGCAACCAGGTAGGACCGGCCCAGGCCGACACCTGTCAGCACCCAGGGGTACGGTCCGCTGGAACGGACAAGACGGCGTTCCCACGCTAGAGAGACTGTGAAAGTATTCGTCTTTCCCGAAAACGGTGGGGTAAGCCGCCATATTTCACACTAAATTCTATCTCATGTGGGATTTGGGAGAAGTATTTTCGACCCAAAGTAGACAATTGTGTTGTTCCTTCCCTATGACTCCGAAAATCCAGTAATACTTTCACAGTCTCTGGAGCGTGGGAACGAGCGCTTTGTCCCC
This sequence comes from Candidatus Thiosymbion oneisti, assembly GCF_900092655.1. Classification (GTDB taxonomy): domain Bacteria; phylum Pseudomonadota; class Gammaproteobacteria; order Chromatiales; family Chromatiaceae; genus Thiosymbion; species Thiosymbion oneisti. Next base: position 2,966 of record NZ_FLUY01000045.1, on the reverse strand, counting down.
TCTCCCCGGCCCTCTCCCGGAGAGGGTGTCGCAAAAGCCCCTCTCCCGCCGGGAGAGGGGTTGGGGAGAGGGGGTCAAAGGGCGAAGATCGGTGCCTTTTACGACACCCTCGGAGGGAGAGGGGGTGCTGCGTGTGGCGTGCCCAACCCACTGCTAGTGGCGATGTTTCCATTCAAACCTTAACCACTACCAGCAGGTGCTTGCCGCATCAATGATGCGGTTCGCTGTGCTCACCGCATATATGGCCCCATCCCGTTTGCAAGGTAAAACACGCATGATTTGGCGAAGGGAAAGGTTGCTGTCATCTATCCGGCCTCTGTCTGGGCATTCAGATGCCCACGGCCTCGCTGGCGATTCGCGCACCTCGCCTGGAACATCCTATCGGCCTCGAAGGCCTCAGCGGTGGAGCCGGTTTGAGCGGTGCCGGTCTGACCTGGCTTGCCATCAGGTGTGTGCTACCTATGCAACCGGTGTTGGTGTACTCCTCACGCGTTTCGTGAGCAGCGCCGAGAGTTGGTTCTCGCTGTCTTCGAGCATCTCCGGCAGCGCCCGCTGCCGCTGCCCCGCCCCCTTGGGCACCACCAGACCATACTCGCCCAGCAAGCCGCGCATTTGATTGACCACGGCCGTACGCGCCTTGACCGCCGCCTGACGCATCCGGTGCAACGCCTGCAAGTCTTGCTGCTCAAACGCCTTGACCGCAACCAAGCGCATGTTGGCTCGTCCCACCGCCTCGCACATGCCCGCCGCATCCTTGTCGTCGTTCTGGTTGCTCTTGACGTAGCCCGTGACCAATTGCGGTGCCATCAGCCGCACCTCGTGTCCTTGCGCGCTCAGCTCGCGCGCCCAATGGGGGGCACCGCCGCACGCTTCCATCCCGATCCAGCACACCGGCAGATTCGCCAGCTCCCGCAACCAGGCACGCCGGCCTACCTTCTTCTTCAGCACCCGTTCGTCCTGCTCGTTGACGCCCCACCGGTGAAAGCTGTTCTTGCCTAAATCGATCCCCAACCGCACCACCGTCTTGCTACCATTCATGGCGGACCCGCCCGCTTCTTTCGATGGGTGTTGTTGACTTACCATCGTGGCGCATTCGACGCCGTCAGTGAAGGGGGATGGGTCCATACCATTATCCTACGGGCTACAGGCTACGGGCTGCCGATAATAGTGAGCAAGCAGGGTCTTCACAGAAGATTTAGCCGCAAATCAACGCACATGAACGCAATTGGATCAGGAACAGTCGATGATGGTGAACCAATTGCGACCGATTTGCGTTGATTCGCGTTCATTTGCGGCAAAAATGATTTCCGATGGAAGAACCGAACCGATGTTATCGGTACTTCGGCATGGCTGTACTTGGGGTCCGGTGGGAATGCAGAAATGACTCAAGCCGCTCTTTCCGACGACATCGCCCGGCGTATCGCCTTGGTCGCCCGCGTCCTGCCGGACCTGGATGTGGCGCGTTTGATCCGAGTCATCGAAGATGCGATCGGGCTCCCGTCCACGGCCCGCAAGCTCGAAGGGCTCGAAATACAGGATCTGAGGACGGCGCTCGGCGGTGAGCTCGCGGACCCGGATACCGGGACCCTGCAGGAGGCGTTGGCTATCCTCAAGGGCGAGTCGGATGCGATTGCGGATTTGGACCCGCCGTCGGTGGAGCCTTACGCGGAAGGGGACATGCCGGATTCGATCCGCGTTGCCTGCGCGTCGGACACGGGCGACCTGCTCGACGGGCACTTCGGCCAGGCCCGGCGTTTCCTGATCTATTCAGGTGTCGGCCCGGGAAGAGCGGCTGATCGATGTGCGCGTCCCTGAGGATGCGCATGGCGACGACGCACAGGCCGGGGATAAAACCGCCGATCGGGTGAGGCTGATCCGGGATTGTCAGCTCCTCTACGTCGCCTCCATCGGCGGTCCGGCGGCAGCCCAAGTAGTCAAGGCGAACAACCATCGCATCAAGGACACGCAAGGTGGCCCGGTCCGCGAGCGTATCATTATCGAGTCGGAGGATGCGAGCGCAAACATCCAGCGCTTCTTAAGCGATTGGGATCGCAGCAGTGCCGGCGAATCCGCCTGTTTCTGCGATTACTAGATCTTGAGCATCCGCGACTATCGAGACACCCAGGGTGACGACCGACTGAGCGCCAAGCCGGTCTGCTGCCGAGCGGAGAGGCACCGGCTCTGCCCGACGTGCTCGTCACCTGCGGGGTGACCCTGGCCAACCTGATCCATGACTTCGATCGGCGCATCGGCTACCACTTCGCCTGGTACTTCCACATGCTGACCCGGCGTCAGGTCTCGTACCAATTGGCCGCGGCGGTACACGCGGACCTGATGGACGGTTTCGACTATCTGCCGGCGCGGGATGTCGCAGTACTGCGGGATTGGTGCGACACCCCTTACAGTGTTTGACCGCCTTGTTTGAGCGCGGGACAGTTTGAACCCCAAAGCCACAAAGGACGCAAAAGCATATAGTTGAGGGGCAAGGAACAAACCCCAACGAGAGAAAAACTACGAATCACACGAATCCCCGCGGATCGATTCGTGCGGATTCGTAGTTTTCCCTGCAGGGCGGCTACAACACCTGGATGAGCTGCGCCCGTCGACGACTCATCCGACTGCAATGAGGCTGCGGTTTCCGGCCGTGGAATGGCCTAGGTTATATTGAGTATGGGAAAAGTGATCTGATCGCTTTTAATGCCTCGCTGACGGATTTCGTTTTCGAGGCCGGGCGGTCCGTCACGGCGGAGGAGATCAACGGTTATTTCAGGGAGGCGGCAGGGGGCCCGCTCAAAGGTATCCTCGGCTATGAGGAGCGGCCCCTGGTCTCGGTGGACTATGTCAACGATGCGCGTTCGTCTATCCTGGATGCGCCCTCGACCTTGGTCGTGAGGGTGTCGCAAAAGGCACCGATCTTCGCCCTTTGACCCCCTCTCCCCAAGCCCCCTCGCTGCGCTCGGCGCAGG
>NZ_FLUY01001518.1 GCF_900092655.1 Candidatus Thiosymbion oneisti | reverse complement strand
CGGCGTTGGCCGGGAATCCGGGCCCTTCGGTTCCTCCCGCGCCGCGGCGACGGCGCTTTCCCCTGGCCGCATCACCTGTGCTGGGGACGGATACGTTGCCAAATCCAAAGCGGCGGCAGGATCGTGCCACTTGGCCGACCCCCTGCTTATGCCGAGCGCTGTCGGTTCCGGTAAGCGTCGGGGTGAAGTGGCCGCCTGCCTGCAGCAGGCAGGGCAGACAGGCCGCACTCCAAAACGTCCGGTAGTACCTTCCATGATCGTGAACAGTCCGCGTAGGGCGGATAAGCTTGCGCCATCCGCCAGAGCAGGGGGCAGGGGGCAGGGGGCAGGACATCGTAGGTTGGGGTGAGCTTGCGAACCCCAACAAATCGCCATGTCGAGTCAAAGCCGTTGGGGTTTGTCGCCCCTATCGGGGCGACCTCACCCCAACCTACGTGGGCTGCATGTTCGTAGGGAACGCCCTCTGTGGCGTTCCGAATGGCCTGCGGAACGGCAGGTCGGCCGCTCCCTACAGAAAAATGAGGTGAAACGAGGTAGTAGTCCTGGACGTAACCTTTTTCAATCATCCCTATCAGCGGCGGCATCTTCCGCAAGACTGTTGCTTTCCTTGCGCGCGGATGACCCGCTTCTTAACCTGCCTTGCTTTCTTCAAGGGCGTTCTCAAGCCGGATGAAGGCCCCGCCTGTGTCCCGGTATTCCCTGCCATGGCATGTCAGGAGCAATATCTGGTAACGCTGTGCCGCCTGGTACAGGATCGCTTTCATCCGCTCGCGGCGTTCATCATCGGAATTGACCAGGGCGTCATCCAGAATCAGGGTTACCGGCTTGCCCGCTTCGCTGAGTAAGTCGGCGTATGCCAGCCGGACCAGGACGGCCAGCTGCTCCCGGGTACCGATGCTCAGATCTTCGAAGGGCTCGGTCGCCCCGTCCCGTTCGATTCCGATGAGGATCAGGTCTTCATCGACCGTAGGGGCGGCATCCGGGATCAACCGGCGCAGGTAGGGAACGAGCCTGGCTACGACCGGTTCGGCGACGGCTGCCTTCGCCCGCCGGAGGGCAGCATCGAGGGTACGTTGCAGCAAATCGAGCGCGCGCGCATGTCGATCGGCTTGTTCCAGTTGCAAGGCCACGAATACATGGTCTGCTGTAACGGATGCCACTGCTTCGGCCAGCCCTCTCTGCCCGAGGGCACCGAGCTCCACCCTTAGATCACGGACCTCGCGCTCGAGCTGCTCGAGCTCCTGCTTGATGTCTTCGAGGGCATGTCTCGATCGTTCGAGCTCCAGCTCGACAGCCTCCGGATGCTCGGCCTCGAGTGCTCGGGTCGCCGCTTCCAGGCGGTGGCGGCTCGCGTCGACCCGTTGCTCCGTCTCCTTGAGGGTCTCCACCAACCGACCGTCCGGTGCCTCGATTCGGGCCCGTTCCAGCTCGGAGGCACAACGCCCGGCGAGTCGCTCGGCGGATATCTTCTCCGCACGGAGCCCCGCCACTGCCTCCCGCAACCCCTGGACCACCTTTTCTTCGGCGCAGACATCGCTTTCGATTGCGGCGATTTGATCTTGGAGTGTCCGGACCGCTTGCTCCAAGTCGTCTATTCCGAATTCCCGAGCGGCCATGTCACCCAGCCTGCGGCGCAGATCGTCCCCCTGCGCGCCGATGGTGCTCAGCTGGTCCTCCAAGGCCTGGAGACCTGCGGGGGCAAGTCCCTTGAGGGTTGCGGCATGCTGTGCTGCTCGGCTATCGAGCTCCCCCGAGCGACGCAGAATCGCCTCGGCGCCGGCGACGCTGTCAGTGCCCACCTCGGAAAGCCCCTGCCCGAGCTGGCGGTCCGCCCGCTCCACCTTACGCCGCAGCGCGTCCAGGTCCTCCCCACCGGGGATGACCGTAAAGCGTCCGATGCCTTCGATCCGGAGCTCGGTACGGCAGGTCAGTCGTACCGATCCGTCTCCGGCGAGTGGTTCTTCCCCCAGCTTGACTACCATGCCCGGCTCCAACCGATACGCAACCTGAGTCGCGGCGGCGTGCAGGCGCTCTTCGGCAAGATCGCGGGCCCGTTCGATCTGCTTCAGCGCTGATACCATCTCTTCCGTCACCCGGAGCGCGGCACGCTCCGATACGCACCGCCGCCGCTCGGCATCCGCGTCTCGGGCCTCCTTGAGCCTAGTGTTCAGACGCTCATGCTCCGCCACGAGATGACTGAGGGCTTCGGTATCATGGGCCAAGCGGAGCTCAGTATCTCGATCCTGCTTACGGGCCTTCAGCTCGGTGAGCTGGTCCTGGCGCTGTGCAAGCCGCCCCTTCAGCTGCGCCAACTCGGCCTCCTTTCCATGCATTGCCTGCCCAGCGGCCTGCTCCGCCTTCTGCGCCTCCCTGTGTTCGCCGATCAACCTGGTACGGGTCGCCCAGGCCTGCTTTGCCGCCTCCCATTCGGCATTGGTCCGACCGCATTGCTCCTTGCCCGCCTGGACCTCGGCCCGCAGCTCTGTCACCCGCTTGGCCGCTGCTTGCGCTAATCGGGCGCGCTCCTCGGTCTTCTCCAAGGCCCGATCTTCCCGATAGGCAAGCAGCTCCGTTTGCCGCTGCTCCAGGCGGTCCACCTTGTCTTCGTATGCCTCCAGCTCACTGCGTATCGCCTGCAGTTTCTGCCGCAGCTCGGCCTCGCGTTCCTGAAGGCGCCGGTAGTCACCGCGCGGCTTACCCCGCACGTCGAAGTACTCCCCGCGCAACGCCGTGATGCGGCGATGCAGCGTCTCGCCCCGATCGCCACCCAATAGCTCCCGCATTTCGTGCTCGAACACCGCATGGACCTGCTGGCGGGACTGATCCGTCAGGGTCACGGGCTCGTAGGCCCTTGCCTGTTCGACCCACAAGAGCCCGGCCAGGCCCTGCAGCTCCGGGCGACTGCCGCCCCGGCCCGCATAGGAGAACCCCAGGCGCTCCGCCAGATAGTCTTCCGCTTCGGGGCCTTCCCAGCGGCGGCCATCGGATGTCTCCAGGGTCGCTTCGCCATCGCGCCGACGCGAAAAGACCTTGGTGAGCCGGTATTCGATTTCATTCAGATTGAACTCCAAGGAAATCCTGGGGCTCACCACGGCGCCGTAAGGTCGAAAACGCTCCCCCACACTGCCCGTATAGCGGTCGAACAGGGCCGCACGAACGGCCTGCAACAGGGTGGATTTACCGGCCTCGTTGTAGCCGGCGATGACGTTGAGCCGAGCGGTCAGATCATGGACGGCCACCGCACCTCGGAACTGCCGAAACTGCTCCACTTCGATGGATTTGAAATGCATGGCACTCATTGCCGCAGGGCCTTGTGCTCGCGGTAGAGGATCTGCAGAGCCCTCCCTGCATCGGCCTGGTCGGGATGCCCCGCGTCGCCCTCGATGCCCACCAGGGTCTCGATCGCATCGCGCACAAAGCCGGTGGCCCCCAGCTCGGCAATCAGCGCGGCAAGATCGTCCGGACCGGTCCGGGCCAACAGCGCCGTATCATCGACCTCCAGGAAATGCAGACGGGCACGCCACCCGTCGAGCCGCTCATCGAGCTGTTGTCTCGTGGCGAGATCCACTGTGCCAGTCAGTTTCAACCGCACCAGTGTCCGCTCACTCTCACCCAAGGCGGCCAGTCGGCTATCCAGGACGGCCAGGGCTTGGTCATCCATGATGTCAAAGGTCAGCCGGACCCATCGGTAGTAGCCGACCGGGACCTTTTCCACCTGGGACGGGGCGCCGCCTTCCCGCAAGGTCACGAGCAACACATTGCCGGGCTCGTTCGTCTTAAAGCGATCCGGCTCAGGGGTGCCTGCATACCAGGTCCGGTTCGCCACCTCGAGGGTCCCATGCCAATCGCCCAAGGCCAGATAGTCGAGGCTCGCCGTTTCCACCCTGGTGTCGGCGACGGGATTGTGGGCCTCGGCTGTCTCTGGTAAACGATTCGTGACCGCACCATGCGCGAGCCCGACCCGTAAAACGCCTGCATCCGAGCGCAGGGTGTCGTACCACTCCGTCAGGTCCCCCACCTCGTGCCGCCGCCGCAAGGGGGCCGGCAGTACCACCAGCCGCCCCCCACAAAGCACGATGGGCTCAGGCCGATCGGCGAGAATGACATTTGCGGGCACGACAGCGAGCCGGCGCAGGCGGCTCCAGGCGCTCTGGGTCAAGCCCGCGTCGTGGTTGCCGGGCAGCAGCACCCAGGGGCCCTCGAACGGGGCCAGCGCATGCATGGTCCGCCGGAGGGTCTCATCCGAGACGGCGTTGTCCTCGAAAACGTCACCGGCGACGAGCACCGCGTCCACTTGACGTTCCCGCGCCAGCTCGGCGATGGCCTTGACGGTATCCAGCCGCCGCAGTCGCAGCGTGGCCCCCGCATCTCCTGGAACCTGGGCGAACTGCTTACCGAGCTGCCAGTCCGCCGTATGCAGGAGGGTTAGACTCATCAGCGTCGTGTTGTATTAGTTATACTGCCACATGGCACGATTTGCGCATTTCACTCCCTATCCCTCTGGGAGAGGGCAGGGGTGAGGACCGTAGGGCGGGAAAGCGTAGCGCATCCCGCCGTAACGCTGGGAACGCCGGCATCCTGCCGGCCAGGATTCGCCGGCAAGAGGCTGTTCCGACCCGCCTTCTCCGCGGCGCGGAGCTTCCACGTCCCCACGCGGCGCGTGGGGACGAGAAGCGACGACAAGAAGCTTGTCAATTCTGTAAATCCTGTCCGATCGGGGTTTCGCCACGAAGCTCGAGTCGGGCTCTCGTGGGCTTGAGGCGATGCCTCGTTAGCTCGTAGGATGCGGTGAGCGTGGTATACCACCTCATGGATGGCACTGACGGCCGGCGCGAACCGCATCCTACGCCCTTTGCCCAACCGACCCGACTCGCTTCCAGCCAAGTCCGGTTTCCCAAACCGCGCCATATCATTCAGGATTGCTTGCACACCCCAACGCAGTGGTACGTGCCTAACCCGATCCAGGTCCCTGCTTACGGGGTCGCTGCCAATGCTCCAGGGTAACTTGCTTGGCGCGGGTGAGTGTGAGCTTTCCGGTAGGCGCTGCACGGGAGACGACCGAGCCGGCGCCGACGGTGGCGCCGGCGCCGATCTCCACCGGCGCGACCAGGGATGCGTTGGAGCCGATGAAGGCGTCATCGCCGATCACCGTCAGGTGCTTGTGGGCGCCGTCATAGTTGCAGGTGATGGTCCCGGCACCGACGTTGACGTCGCGGCCGATTTGGGCGTCACCCACATAGGTCAGGTGATTCACCTTGCTGCCCTCGCCGACCTGGGCCTTCTTGAGCTCGACGAAGTTGCCCACGTGCACATCGTCCGCCAGCACCGCCTCTGGACGGAGCCGGGAGAAGGGACCGATACGGGCATCGGCACCGACGGCGGCACCCTCGATGACACAGTTGGCAAAGACCTGGGTGCCAGGACCGAGTGTGCAGTCCCGAAGCAGGCAATTGGGTCCGATCGCTACGCCTGCGGCCAGCCGGACATCACCTTCGATGACCACATTTACGTCGATGCTGACGTCTTCCCCGGCCTGCAGCCGGCCACGGATGTCGAGCCGGGCGGGGTCGGCGAGGGTCACGCCGCCGCGCATCAGCGCCTCCGCCCGGCGGCGCTGGAGGGAACGCTCTAGGGCCGCGAGCTGGACCCGGTCATTGACCCCATACATCTCATCCAGGGTCTCCGGATGACTGGTTGCGATCTCCACCCCCGCGCGCACGGCCAATGCCATGACATCGGTCAAATAGTATTCGCCTTGGGCGTTACGGTTCCCGATGCGCGCAAGCCAGTCATCCAGCCTGGCCCGATCCGCGATGAGAAAGCCCGTGTTGACCTCGCCGATCCGCAGCTCGTCCAACCTGGCATCTTGCTGCTCCACGCTGCGCACAACCCGCCCGGACGCGTCCCGGACGATGCGCCCGTAGCCGGTGGGATCCTCGAGCACCGCGGTCAACACGCCGAGATCGGTGGCCGCCGCGGTCTCCATCAGGCGTCGGAGGGTGGTCGGCCGCATCAGGGGTACGTCGCCGTAGAGGACCAAGATCCGGGCCATGTCCTGCATGTGGGGCATCGCCTGCATGACGGCATGACCGGTCCCCCGCTGCTCGGCCTGCTCCACCCAGATGCAGTCGTAGTCGGCCATCTGCCGGGGTACCAGCTCGCCCCCGTGGCCGTAGACGACACCTACCCGTGCCGCCCCCAAGGCATGCGCGGTGTCCAAGACATGGGCCAGGAGTGGCCTGCCGGCAAGCGGGTGTAGGACCTTCGGCATCCGCGAGCGCATCCGTTTGCCCTTTCCTGCGGCGAGCACAAGGATACCGAGTTTCATGGTCATGACGGCACCCGTTGTTTCAAAGGATAGGCTACCCCTCGGGTGCATCCCGCCCGGGTCCCGGAAAATACTTGCAACGCCTGTACCTCGGCTACTAGCGCCGGATGCTGTGTGCTCATAGACTGTGCTTCCTTCTCCCGAATCTTCACGCCAGGGCTTCTCAAATGTCAGGGGCCGTCGAGAACCCTCCCCTCACGGAGTCGGATTCTCTATCCTTCGATTATGAAAAAGCTCGTATTCATCTTAGGTATGCACCGAAGCGGCACCTCGATGTTGGCGCAGGCGATCGATTGCTTAGGTATTTCAATCCCCGGCTCTCTATTGCCGGCGATGGCGGACAATCCGAATGGATACTGGGAGCCGAGAGAGCTTGTTGCGCTGAACAATCATACACTGGAGGCCCTCGGTCGGCCCTGGTGGGACGACCGACCGTTCGAGCAGCCGGGCTTTGCCGATGAGCAACCGGGTTTTCTCCGTCAAGCCGTACCCCTGCTCGAAGGCTGGCTGGCGTCAGGGGACATCATAGCCCTCAAAGACCCTCGCCTGTGTCGCTTGTTGCCGCTCTGGTCGGAAGCTGCACATCGTCTCGGGATCAGCAGCTATGCGCTGGTGACTGTACGGCACCCGCTCAAGGTGGCGGAGTCCCTACGCCGCCGCTGGCAGGATGAAGCATCACGTCCGGCAGCGGTGGTACAAGGTGACCGGTCGATTCTACTATGGCTACGTTATCTCCTGGAAGCGGAGCAACACTCACAGGCTATGCCCCGGGCCTGGCTTACTTATGAAGACCTATTGCATGCGCCGGTGCATGGGCTGCGGCGGGGCCTGGATACACTCGGCATCTCACCGCCGCGGGCGGTCGGCGAGGCGGAGGCCGAGCTGACCGTCCTGGTCGATCCTTCACATCAGCGCAGCCACCTAAACCCCGGTGTCACACCGGAATACCGAATAGCCGAGGCCTGTTACGAACGTGTTCGGCGTTCTGCCGGATGCGATTTAGATAAGGAATCACGTGAATATTTTGCATATCAAAGCCGGGTCTTGTCCGCTATCCATGATCGATTCGGCGCCGTCAGGGGGTCGACCCCGGCAGCCTATCAGGCCGACCCCTGGGCGCCGAGGATGGTCCATGCCTTGACCAACCGGGTCCGCGCCGACGAGCTTCGCCCGCCAAAAGGCGTGCTTTTCGTAACCGGCGCCCCCCTGAGCAGGGGCCATCTGTACCGCGTGCAATACCGCATCGAGGCGCTTACCGCGTGTGGGATTCCGGTGTCCGTACTACCCGCCGGGAGCCCCCAGCTGATGACGCAGGCAAGCGACGCAGGCCTGGTCCTGGTCTACCGCTGCGAGTGGGACGCGGGTCTATCCCGACTCTACCGCTACTGCCGGCGTGTTGGGATTCCACTGGGTTTCGACATCGATGACCTGGTCTTCGAGCCCGATTACATGACGCCCGATTACTTCGATTATCTGCGGCGTCCGGAGGTCTCCGAGGCCGATTGGTACGCAAAATCCCTGCGCTATCGACAGGCGTTGCTCAAAGCCGATTTCGCCATCCTTCCCACCGAACCCCTCCGCCGAGCAGCGCATCCGCTCGTGCGGGACTCCTTTGTGATCCCCAACGGACTCGACCGGGCAAGACTCGCCGCCGCGGCGCGCCTCCCGGAACCTGCGGACAGCGGAGAGGGGCTCCGGCTCGGCTATGCAAGCGGCACGCCGACGCATCAGCGCGATTTTGGAACGATCGTCGAGCCCTTGGTCGAGATCCTGGACGCCCATCGCCGGGTCTCCTTGATTATCCTCGGGGATCTGGAGCTCCATGCGTTTCCACAAATTCTGAAATTCGGGAGCCGTATCGAACGACGCCCCAAGGTCGCCTTCGAGGAACTTCCGAACGAACTCTCCCGCTTCGACATCAATCTGGCGCCGCTGGAGGCAGGCAACCCCTTCTGCGAGGCAAAGAGCGAGCTCAAGTACTTCGAAGCGGCCCTGGTCGGAGTCCCGACACTCGCAACCGCCACGCCGCCGATGCGTTCCGCCATTCTCCAAGGCGAGACCGGATACTGCTGTGACTCGAAAGCCCAATGGCGATCTTGGCTGGACAGACTCATCCGTGACGACGGACACCGTGCCGAGATCGGTCGCCGGGCCCGTAGTCATGCGTTGACCGAATATGGACCCGATGCCCAACGGGATGTATTGCTTTCGGTTCTGGCGGAAGCGCTGGGGCGCTATCCCAAGGGCCGTACCGGCCAACTAATCAGAGCGATTCGGAAAGCGTTCGCCTAGCCAACGTCGCTCCTTTCTCAGTACCCATCGCAGCCATGCCAGGGTAAGGCTCGACGGGCGGTACTTTCGTTCAGTCTGGCGTACCCGACGGGGGGGAGGCAGCGGGCTGGGTACCGAGATTTCGAGGAAGGCGTAGACCGAACGCAGCGTTTCCTCGTAGCGGCGGCCCAGTGCCTCGGAATGTAGGAGCAGAATCTGCCCCTTCGGAAAGTAGCTTCCCAGGGTATCAAGCTGGCGCCTATAGCGACTGCGATCGACGTAAGAAAAGGTCGTGCGGTGAGTCGTCCGGCCACCCCGGAATACGGACGCGGCTAAGCGCCTTACCGGTTCCAGGCACAGCGCCGGGTCCACCGGCCAAGATTCCCGGCCCCGGTTGCGCTCCATCGCGTAGGCCGACAAGGCGCGTTCCAAGGGATCGCGCAGCAAAACGATCAGCTTCAAACGCGGGTTGTAATGATGTAGACCGGCGATTGCCTCGGGAAAGTAGAGATAGGAGGGGGTAGCCTCGCCGACCATAGGTTCGCCGCGATAGTGGTCGAAATAGCCATGATAAAAACGATCGAGTCGTTGCGGTGCGAATCCTACCGACGCGAGCGAATCAAACAGATGGACCTCTTTTCCCCAGGCCATGCACACCGACGGATGCTCGGCTAGGTATCGGGCCAGGGCGGTCGTACCGCACTTCTGGGCCCCAATGATCATGAAGTTGACCAGCGGAGACGGCAGTTTCCGTGAACCCTTCATCAATACGACCGGCTTCAAGATGCCGAGCTCTCTCCGAGTATGATGTTAAAGGATAACTTCTCCTAAACCGCAGAGACGCTGAAGACGCGGAGAAAGCGATCAGAAAGAATGTTTCTGCCTGATTCTTTTCATCTCAACCGAACCTGTCATCTCGACCGAAGGGAACTGTCATCCCGAGCATAGCGAGGGATCTTCAAAACCAACCCACACGGAGGTCTTTCCAGTGAGGATTCATCCTAATGATATCGTCTAGGCACAAGATTTCTCGCTGCACTCGAAATGACAACTTGAAACCGGCAGTCGCCCAACTGAACCACTTAAAATTTAACTACCACCCGGTACTATAGTACGAGGCTTTTCAAGCCATCCCGTCTTGCATGAGTTCCTGGGGTGTGGGATCGCGGATTTCCCTGATCTTCACCTCGACACGCAGGTCCTTTCCGGCGAGCGGGTGATTGGCATCCAAGGTAAGCTGTCCGTCCTCGATCTTGGTGACGTAAAAGGTCTTGACGTCGCCCGACTCGCTCTGCATCTGCACCTCGGCGCCCACATGACGGAACTGGGGCGGAACATTATCGATGGCATCGGTAAAGGTAAGGTTCGGGTCGTGGGGGCCCATGCCTTGATCCGGTCCCAACTCGAAGCGGACGCTATCGCCGGCACGCTTCCCTGCTATCGCCCGGTCCATGCCGCCGATGAGCTCGGTCCGGCCACCGTGGATGTAGCTTACGGGTAGGTCGGACTGCTCCAGCACGCCGCCGGATTGGTCGCAAATGCTGTAGGTAAGGGATACCAGTTTTTCGTTCTTGATCGTTTGGTCGGTCATATTCATTCGGATCCGGCAAACAAAGAATCACCCCTCGCGAGGGCTTCCATGGCAAGCTGCACGGATGAGGCGAGGGAAGGCAGCACGGCAGGCGATATCCCGCCCAGATAGACGGGGCGCTTCCCAGGCGCATCAAAGGCCCCGCCTCGCAATGCTTTATACTGGGCCTCCCAGCGGTGCTGGAGGTTTTGTCGTTCCCGTTCGTCGCCGGTGTTGGTTGCAATGCCGCCGTGGAGTTGGTGGAAGGTCCCCTCCCCCAGCAGAACGATCAGCTCAGACCCCTTTCGCAACACCGCCCGCCGAAAGAAGTCGAGATTGACGAACCCACCGCCGGGTAGATCGAAGCGCTCATCGAATCCGCCCAGTCGATCATAGGCATCACGGCGGATAAAAACGGCGTTGCTCTCCCCGATCGGCCGAAACCAACCGTCCAGGCAAGAGCCGGCGAGAACCGCGATTTCGAATAAGCGGTAGCCGTCTTCAGGCCAATGGATCGCTGCCAGGAGGGCGTCTTCCCGCGCCTGATCGTAGCCTGCGGCAATCGACCGATATTGCAGGTCCTCCCCCAGGTGCCAACCGAGCACCGCGACCGTAGGATCCCGGTAGGCGCGAAACGCAGCAGCGGCCAGTCCTAGCACACCCGGCGTCACCAGCCGGGCTCCATCGACCATCAAGCAGAGGATACGCCCACGGGCCCGCTCGGCGCCATAATTGAGCGCATAGGCCGGGGAAGACGGGGGATTATCGAGATAAAAATAGCGGAAATTGTCCCCGTAGGCAGCGACCCGCTCGTGCCCGAAGGGTTCGGGAGAGCCATTGTCGACCACCAGGACCTCATAGTCGATCCCCGCGCAGTGCCGTTGGTAATCTCTGGTCAGGGAGCACAGGGTGCGCGGCAGCTCCCGGGCCATATCATAGGCGACGACGACAATGGTGAGATCGAGGCGTTTCCGAAACAGCCTGCCCATACATCATTCCCAAAACACGGCCTCGACGGACCCATCCATCTGTCACAGGCAGGTCGGCTGTCCCGACATCGGAAACCTAGGTCATACTGGATGTGGGTTCCGGTATTCGATTATGTCGATAAATCCGAGCGCACTCTAACCCGACAAAATCACAGGTCTTCCCGTTTCCTCAGCACATGGTAAAGACCTTCAGTTCTAAAACGATGGCCGTGCTGTCCCTCTTCGCGCCGGTTGCGTAATCCGGGGTCGGAGTAGGTCAAGGGTTCGACCGCAGGCTTCAGCCCGAGCCCGAGGCGACGAACGCAGGCACTTCACTACCAAGGCAATCTGAAACCGTGAGGTGATGGCGAGCACAAGCATCGCTGGCCGCATCGGCAATCGTTTCCCGCAAAAAACGGTGGGGCCGCCTGCGCGGCCCCAACCACCTGCAGGGGCCTGCCATCCCCACTCGGGAATGGCAGACATCATGAACGATTAATTAGTCTTACGCGTGTAGGCATGCGCAATGGTGCTCACGTAGTTGATCTCCGGATTGCCGCGGTCACGATTCTTGATCATGAAGCCGATGGCCGGTAAGCCCTGAAATGCCCTGGTTGTATTGGCAGCATCCTTCAGAGGCAAGCCGGTCTGCGCCTCGGCATCTCTGGTTAGATCCAGCTCCAGCCAACCCTTCTTTTGAGCCAGCTTACTGACATCGACCGTTTTCGCCAGCTTGGATTCCTTGAGTTCATCAAACACCTTACTATCCTCGCTGAACTTCAGGACGTTCGTTACATAGCACAGCTTGTCCACTTCTGCCGTCTCGGCCGGCGAGTCGATGATGGTATCGCTGGCGCCTGGGCTGTTCTCTTCGCGATCGAAGAGGGTGAAGCTCACACTGCTGCACGCCATACC
>NZ_FLUY01001527.1 GCF_900092655.1 Candidatus Thiosymbion oneisti | reverse complement strand
CCCGTAGGATGCGGTGAGCGTGGTATACCGCTTCATGGATGGCATTGACGGCCGGCGCGAACCGCATCGCCGGATGGC
>NZ_FLUY01000572.1 GCF_900092655.1 Candidatus Thiosymbion oneisti | reverse complement strand
CTGGTGTAACCGGGGGTGCCGGCAGGTACAGTGCAAACCCGCCGCCGCTTTGGATTTAGCGACGTATCCAGCAAGGTATTGCAGCCAGGGGAAAGCGCCGTCGCCGCGGCGCGCGTGGAACTCGTTGCCCAGGTTCTTGGCAAGCGCCGCTGGTATCCCTCGTCGCTGAGGTTCGATGCGGTCGCGCCGCTTTGCCGGCGCACTCCAAAGCAGTCCGGAATCCTTATAAAGAGCCTTTCGATTTTCGAAATCCCGGTATTTTCACGTGCTGAGGGCGGCACATCCCGGTGCCACAGGGGTACCTCGGATTTTTCAAGATGCCCTGAGCGGCCGGTCCATCTCAGTGAAGAACCTAAGAGGCGGTCTAAAAAGGGACCGTAGGCCGTAGGCTGGGTTGCGGCCAGGGATGGCCAAAACCCAGCAATAATCAAAGCTGGGGTTCGTTCCTCACCCCAGCCTACCGATTTAAAATCAATGGGTTAGTTTTTAGACAGCCTCTAAGACGATAGCAAGCAAACACAACAGAGGAGAACATCCAATGCCTACCAACCAAACGCCATACCCGGAAGGTGAAGACCGCTCAAAACGGGCTTCCGAAATCAGAGCAGCGGCCGATAAAATCAGAGCCGAGCGTCCCAAGGTCATCACCAAAAACAACGGCGAAGAAGACAACTATGCACCCTATTACATCACGAACTTTACAAAAGGATTGCCACATGATGACCACGGAGTAGTAAAGAAAGGAGCCTTCGAGAAGTTCCGTGACGCCATCAATAAGCCGGAGTGGCATTTTGACGTGTCGACGGGCAATGAGGATGCGCAGGGCAATACGACTTACTGCTCGACCATCGAGGACCCCTGCACGGGGAAGAAACTGCCGGCACCCTCCTTTAGGACATGGGAGAGTCCTCTTGCCGGCCATGTCTACGACCTGCAAGGGCCGGACGCGGGGGATGTGGGTATGGCGCCTGCGCCGCGTCTCGATTCATGTGAGCTGGCGGTGGAGATGGCGGAAGTCTATGCCGCTGCCTTGCTGAGGGATGTGCCTTTTTCAACCATCGAGGCAGGCAAAGACACGCTCATCAGCCCAGATCCCGCTGGAAATACTACGGCGGTAGCAACTGCTCAAGAGTTGATCAAGCTGATAGCCGGTATGGACTGGTTCAAAAAAGAACCAGAGCCATCGTGCTGCAACAAGCCGACCCGGCAGGAAACCAATCGCCGTAAGGCCCGTCTCGAGAAGGATCTCGACAAGCCTGACGAGAATGGCAAGTTCACATGCAAAACCTTTCTCCGCGGATCGGCACCCGGGGCGAAGGAGAGTCCATTCCTCTCCCAGTTCCTACTCGTCGGTAATAAGGGGCACACCTGCAATGAGAAGGGAGAAGACTATATTCAACAAGGCTACATTGAATATGGTACTCAGGTCATCGATCAACGCGTTGCGGTGCACAAGGTCGGCGTCGATTTCATGACCGACTGGTGCAGTTGGTTGGATGTACAAAACGGCGCGGATGTCACAGAGGCGGTAGAATTCGAATCCAAACGAGAATGCGAGCCCAAACAAGAATGCGGGTTCAAAGGCCGCTTCATAACGACCCCCCGGGATCTGGCGACCTATGTGCACTATGACGCCCTCTATCAGGCCTATCTGAACGCCTGTCTGATCATGCAGGGACTGAAAATTCCCTTTGACCAGGGGTTCCCCGAGGGCAAGGGCCATCCCACACGTGCTGCATTTGCCACCTTCGGTGGTCCACACATCCTGTCGCTGCTGACCGAAGTGGCGACACGCGCCCTGAAGGCCGTGAGACGGCAGAAGTTTAACTACCATTGCCGTACCCGCCCCGAGGGGATCGGTGGTTTATTGACGGCTTATGAGAATGAGGAAGATGGAAGATTCGGCAAGAAGGGTGAGGCGGCGATTGGTAAGCTGTATAACTCGCTACCATCCGATCTGTTGGGGTACATCCGTGACCACAATCAACGTCAGAATGGCCCGAGCATCAAGCATGCCCGAAAGGTAACCTGCACCAAGTCCTCACCCTTTACTATGGGTAAAGATCAAAACGGAAAAGATCAAAACCTGCTCTTGCCAATGGCCTTTCCGGAAGGTTCACCGATGCATCCGTCCTACGGTGCCGGGCACGCCACCGTGGCCGGTGCCTGCGTCACCATCCTGAAGGCATTTTTCGAGATGTATGACGATGATGGTAAAGAGTGTAAGTTTCCCTGTGCATATAAGCCGTCGGACGACGGGATGTCGTTGGAAAAAGTGCCGGATGAGCTAACGGTGCAAGGGGAGCTCAACAAGCTGGCCGCTAATATTTCCATCGGGCGCAACATGGCCGGCGTGCACTACTACTCGGACTACTATGATTCCTTGCGCATGGGTGAGCGGATCGCCGTCGGAATCCTGCAGGAACAGATCATTACCTACGGGGAAAAGGTGTCGATGACCTTCGAGACCTTCGACGGCGAGGTGGTGGTTCTGGAGAGTCAACCGGGGAGTCTTAAACCGCTGTTCAGATACCACTCGGGCCTGGGGTCGAAGTCGGGAATAGTACCGTCCAGTTGGTGGACGAAGCACGTCTACTAACCGTCCGCCGGATAAACACAGGGATGTGTTTCTGTCTTTGCACTTCCTGGGCGGGTAGTGGTTAAGTTTTAGGCTCTTTATGGATTGCGGACTGCTTTGGAGTGCGCCGGCAAAGCGGCGCGACCGCATCGAACCTCAGCGACAGGGGATACCAGCGGCGCTTGCCAAGAACCTGGGCAGCGGGCTCCACCCGCGCCGCAGCGACGGCGCTTTCCCCTGGCTGCAACGCCGGGCCGGGGATAGAGGCGTCGCCAAATTCAAAGCGGCGGCGGGTTTGCACTGTACCTGCCGGCACCCCCGGTTACACCAGGTACCCTGGGTTTCTACCAATGCCGGGATAACCTCGCCGCCGCACTCCAAAGTTTCCGCCGGACCGCTCCGGCTCGCCGCCTGCCGGTGTGTCCCTGCACGCAGACAGGTGCTCACTACGTTCGACGGTCGTGCCGGGGAGGGAGGATAGAACAGTCTGGAGTCTATAAAGAGCCAAGTTTTAAATGGTGTGTTGGGCTACGAGCTTCGCCCCGCTCCCACCGAGGGTGTCGCAAAAGTCATTTCGAACCACAGAGAGCACAGAGCCCGCGTAGGGCGGATAAGCCGGCGCCATCCGCCGTATGTCAGCCACCTTCGTCGCCCTGGCCTGACCCGACCTAGGGGCTTGATTTTCGCGATGAGTTAGCTCAATAAGGACTTTTGCGACACCCTCCCGGGGGGAGAGGAGGTACAGCTCGTGGCGTGCCCAACCCACTGCCAGTGGCGATGTTTCTATTTAAACTTCTACTACTACCTCCTAGCGTAAAGCCATTCCGCGCTGGGTTAAGGCGAAGACAAGTTACTCCACACCATTTCTCAGCTTGGCGGCGCTAGGGTGGAATCACCGTCACCGGCGCCACCCGTTTTGCGTCTGCGCCGCCGGCGATGCTGCTTGACGCCTGCACCCTCGGTTTCCTTGGTCTCGGCTTTATGCGGTTCTCCCTCGACCGCTTGCGGACGTGATTTGTGCCTGCCCCCATGGCCGTGACCATGGCCGCGGCGCTTGTCCTGGGGATGGCGCCGCCGGGGCGTGCGCACGAACCGCGCCGGGTCGATCTCGGCCAGTAGATCCGGGGTCACGGGCCTGATCGCAATTTTGGCGCCGATGAAGGCCTCGATATCCGGCAGGCAAAAGGCGTAGGTCTCGCAGACGAAGCTGACGGCATCGCCGGCGGCCCCGGCCCGGGCGGTGCGACCGATACGATGGACATAGTCCTCCGCATCCTCCGGCAGGTCATAGTTGATCACGTGGGTCACGTCCGGGATATGCAGGCCGCGGGCGGCTACGTCGGTAGCCACCAGGATCGGCAGCCCCCCTTCCTGGAACTGCTTGAGCAACCGCAGGCGCTTCTTCTGGGGCACGTCACCGGAGAGTACCGCCGCGTGCAGGCTATGGCCTTCCAGATAGCCCCAGATGGCCTCGGTCGCTCGCTTGGTGTTGGCGAAGACGATGACGCGGGCCTGCTCCAGGCCCCGCAGCAACCCGACCAGCAGGGGGATCTTCTCGTCGTTGGCGATCATGAAGCAGTGCTGGGATACCCGGTCGGCGGTCACCTGATCCGGCTGGATCTTCACCGGGTGCGGGTGGTTCATATGCTCATAGGCGAGCTCGGTGACCCGGTAGGAAAGGGTTGCCGAGAACAACATCCCCTGCCGCTTGGTCGGCGGTGGCATGCGGCGCAGCAGATAGCGGATGTCGCGGATAAAGCCGAGATCGAACATGCGGTCCGCCTCGTCGATGACCGCCACTTCCACCGCCCGCAGGTCGAAGACACCTTGCTTATAATAATCGATGAGCCGTCCGGGGGTTCCGACCAGGATGTCCACCCCGGTGTTCAGAACATCACGCTGCTCCTGATAACCGGTGCCGCCGTAAACCAGGCCCAGACGAAACCCTGTATGCCGATTGAGGACCACTGTATCCCTGTGGATCTGCACGGCAAGCTCCCGGGTCGGTGCGACGATGACCACCCGCGGTTGGTTCACCCGACGTTGCGGATGCGGCTCATACGTGACGAGCCGTTGCAGCGCGGTGACCAGAAACGCGGCCGTCTTGCCGGTCCCCGTCTGGGCCTGCCCGGCCACATCCCGTCCGGGCAGCGCCAGCGGGAGGATCTCCGCCTGGATGGGCGTACAATGGGTAAATCCGGCGTCTTGAAGCCCCTGGAGAATCCGGGGGTCGAGGTCGAAGGAGGCGAATCGCGTGTCGGTCAGGTGGGTCTGGGTCATGAACAAGGGACGGAAAATCGGTAGGTTTACCCCCACTTGTCGATAGCAGGGGTTGCATATTTCTGAATTCTTGGCTCAAATAGCATCTTAATCCGAAGGGCGTACCGACGCCAATTCCCCGCCGCTTCTCTGTCCCAGCGCCGAATGCCGCAAACGGCAGCCTCTATCCCTCAAGCATCAACCTAACGGGAGATCACCTCTGTGAGCGAACGCATCGTCCATGTAACGGATGACTCCTTCGAGCAGGAAGTCTTACAATCGTCCAAGCCGGTACTCGTCGATTATTGGGCCGACTGGTGCGGCCCCTGCAAAATGATCGCACCTGTGCTGGACGAGATCGCCGCCGAGTACGAGGGCCGGGTCCGGGTCGCCAAACTCAACATCGACGCTAACCCGAACACGCCTCCGCGCTACGGAATCCGCGGTATCCCGACGCTGATGCTGTTCAAGGAAGGCGAGGTAGAGGCGACCAAGGTCGGTGCCGTCTCCAAGTCACAGCTCACTGCCTTTATCGATAGTAACCTGTGACCCAGCGGGGAGAGGCCTGTCCACCGCGATCACAGCGAGACAGCAACGCCGACTGCGGCGTCCGTCCGAGTGTCCCTCGCCGCAACATCCGTCACCTAAGGAAGTCTCCACCGCGATGCACGTCTCCCCGCATCCGATCGGGGCGTTGCAGCACCCTGCCCTCGGATACGCTAGACACACCTCGCTTCCCACGAGAGATCCATAGGCGACAGACTAAAGTAGCATCCCCCGCGCCTCGCTGCCCGATCCACACCCCACAAGGGCCAATCGGGGGAAACTCAAGGAAATCCCTACTTAAGGGTTTTCCGATGCGCGAAGTCGGAGCTGCGCTTTACGACTTCGTTTCATGTTCGTTTCATGTTCGTTTCATGTTCAATCAGCTATCCGAGCGAACATGGCGGGACATCCTTAACCTCATACAGGCACCTTGAACTTAAGATGGCCTTGCAACCGAAACAGTATCATGAACCTGACTGAACTTAAGAAAATGCCGGTGCCTGCCCTCGTGGATCTGGCCCGAACCGTAAACATCGAGGGCATGGGAAGATCCCGCAGACAGGAGCTCATCTTCGCGATTCTCAAGGCCCAAGCAAGGAAAGGTGAGGATATCTACGGGGACGGTGTGATCGAGATCCTGCAGGATGGTTTCGGCTTCCTGCGCTCCGCCGATGCATCCTACCTTGCTGGCCCGGACGATATCTATATCTCGCCGAGCCAGATCCGCCGCTTTGGCCTGCGCACCGGCGACACCATCTCCGGGAAGATCCGGCCACCCAAGGATGGCGAGCGCTATTTCGCGCTGCTCAAGGTCAACGACATCAACTTCGATCGGCCAGAGAACGCCAAGCACAAGATCCTGTTCGAGAACTTCACGCCCCTGTTCGCGAACCAACGGCTGCAGCTGGAGATCGGGAACGGCAGCACCGAGGACATCACCGCCCGTACTATCGATCTGTGCGCCCCCATCGGCAAGGGCCAGCGCGGCCTCATCGTCTCCCCGCCCAAGGCCGGCAAAACCATGATGCTGCAGAATATCGCCCAGTCCATCGCCCACAACCACCCGGAGTGCTTCCCCATCGTGCTGCTCATCGATGAGCGCCCGGAAGAGGTCACCGAGATGGCGCGTTCGGTACGCGGCGAGGTTATCTCCTCCACCTTCGACGAACCCGCCACCCGTCATGTCCAGGTGGCCGAGATGGTCATCGAAAAGGCCAAGCGTCTGGTGGAACACAAAAAGGATGTGGTCATCCTGCTCGACTCCATCACTCGACTGGCCCGTGCCTACAATACGGTCGTGCCTTCCTCCGGCAAGGTCCTCACCGGCGGTGTGGACGCCAACGCCCTGCAGCGCCCCAAGCGCTTCTTCGGCGCCGCGAGAAACGTGGAAGAAGGCGGCTCCCTGACCATCATCGCCACCGCCCTGGTGGAGACCGGCTCGCGCATGGACGATGTCATCTACGAAGAATTCAAGGGCACCGGCAACATGGAGATCCACCTCGACCGGCGCATCGCTGAGAAACGTATCTTCCCCTCCATCAACATCAACCGCTCCGGCACCCGCCGCGAGGAGCTCTTGATGAAGCCGAACGACCTGCAGAAGATGTGGATCCTGCGCAAGATCCTGCACCCTATGGATGAGCTGGCCGCCATGGAATTCATGCACGACAAGCTCAAAACCACCAAGACCAACGGGGAATTTTTTGACTCGATGCGGGGGTAGAGCAAGCAGATGCGGAAATACCACGTCTACGGCATCGGCAATGCCCTGGTGGATATGGAATACGAGGTGGATGTCAGCGACCTCGTCAAGCTGCGGATCGATAAAGGGGTCATGACCCTGGTCGATGCGGACCACCAGATCCGGATCATGGATCACCTCAAGGGACACCATCACCGGAAGGGTTCCGGCGGCTCCGTGGCCAACTCCATCATCGCGGTCAGCCAGCTCGGCGGCAGGGGCTTCCATTCCTGTAAGGTGGCCAACGATACCCTCGGTCGCTTCTACATGGACGACCTGATCACCGGCGGCGTGGATACCAACCACCACACCCATCGAGAGGACGGGCACACCGGGTGCTGCGTGGTCCTGGTCACACCGGACTCGGACCGAACCATGGTGACCCACTTAGGTGTAAGTGGCGACCTGGCCGAGCAGGAGCTAGTCCCGGAAGCCCTGCGCGCTTCCGACTATCTCTACACGGAGGGCTATCTGGTCACCTCCGACTCAGCGCGCAGGCTGTCCATCACCGCCAAGGGGATTGCCGAGGCGGCGGGGGTCAAGACCGCTATCTCCCTTTCGGACCCCAACCTGGTGACCCACTTCAAGGCAGGTCTCATGGCGATGATCGGCGGTGGCATAGACCTGCTCTTCGCTAACGAGGCCGAGGCCAAGGGCATGGCAGACACGGAAGACCTGAATGCGGCCACCGCCTTTCTGAAGACGATCGCAAAGGAATTCGCGATCACCCGGGGCCCCGAAGGCGCACTGGTCTACGACGGCAATGCCATGATCGAGATCGCACCGGTCAAGGTCGCTGCGGTCGACACCCTAGGCGCCGGAGACATGTTCGCCGGCGCCTTCCTCTACGGCCGCACCCAGGGCTGGGGCCACAAACGCTCGGGGGATCTGGCGGCGGCGGCCTCCGCCAAGCTGGTGACCAGCCTGGGGCCGCGTCTCAGTACCGAGGAGACCCAGGCCGTCCTGCGGCGGTTCCTGTAACCCAATGCCATTAAGATAAGCGTTACGATTGGCAAACAAGAGGAAAAACTACGAATCACGCGAATCCTCGCGAAATTGTCATCCCGAACCGAAGGGAGGGATCTTTTTCACGCCGATTCGCGTGATTCGTAGTCAATTCCTCTTTCAGGGAAACACCATGCCTGTCTATGAGTTCTATTGCCCCGACTGCCATACCATTTTCAACTTCTTCTCCCGCCGAGTTGACACCGAAACGCAACCCACTTGCCCCGGTTGCGGCCGGCCCGACCTGGCGCGGCAGGCGTCCCCATTCGCCATCTCCAAGGCCAGGGGCGGGCATGCAGAGGACGCCGAGTTGCCGCCCGGAATGGACGAGAAGCAGATGATGCGCGCCTTCGCGTCCATGGCCGGCGATCTCGAGAACCTCGATGAGAACGACCCGAGGCAGGCGGCCGGAATCATGCAGCGCCTGTTCGACGCCACCGGCATGCAGCCCGGCGCCGGCATGGCGGAGGCCATCCGCCGCATGGAAGCAGGCGAAGACCCGGACCAGATCGAGGCAGAGCTGGGCGATGTGCTGGAGCAGGAAGACCCCTTCGCCGAGACCGCCGTAAAATCTTCCCGACCCGACCTGAAGGCCCTGCGGCGCGAGCTGATGCCGCCCAAACGGGACGAGATTTGGTATCCTCTGCGGTAGGTTGGACAAAGGGCGTAGGATGCGGTGAGTAATCCTGAATGATTCGGCGTTGTCGGAAGGATTGACTCCGATCTCAAACCAAGAGCACCACCTCTTCTTTTCTGGCTGTATTTTTTTCGTTCGTTCCTTCGGAGGGCGAAAATGTACGATTTTGATGAATTGAAAAAATACTTTGAAAAGTATTTCCCCCCATCTGTTGCCCGTTTTTTCGCGTTAGTCTTATTGCCTGCCTTCATTATTATCAATGTAGTTACAAAGATAGTTGAATCTCTTGGAAGCACCTACTCCATAGTGAAAAAAACCACTACAGAGGCAGAGAAGATTAGACGTGAAGCTGAGAAGATTCAACGAGAAGCAGAGAAGATAAAGGCAGACACAGAAGTTGAACTGCGTAAGCAAAGAATTGAAGAAGAAAAGTGGAACTTAGAAAGAATTACCCTTAAAGAGAAGACTCACAGATTGCAGGAAAAAAGTTTGAAGGAAGAATGATGCATATAGCATTACTTATCGCAGCGTTTCTAGCTATTTTGTTAATTTTCCTTTATACGAAAAAGGAAAAAATTACTCCACTATCTGAGTTTACACGCTCATGCAATACGCTTCTTGACGATAACCGCGCGACATCTGATGTCGCATTTGTAGTAGAATCAGTGATTGATGTGGTCGATAAACGCTCCTCAGATTTCTACCAAAACCTTAATGCTAAGTTAAATACGTTGTATCGAGAGGCGGAAAAAACGCAGTGTTTTTCCCCGTTGCGTAGCGAAATAAACGCAGTATTTGCCTCGGCGGATAAAGTATTGAGGCAATATGTCAAACACAGAGGTGCATAACAATTGTGCCCAGTGCTGACCTGATACCAACAAATAGCCAAATAATGAGTTAGGAAGAAAAAATGCAACCAATTCGTATAATTCTTGATGATGCACCTGAAAATATACATATTCCTGAATCGCTGCAACATCAGCGAGTAGAGGTGATCTTTCGGTCATTAGATACAGAAGATTCGGTTGTTTCCAGTAATAAAATCAAAGATATTGACAGTGCCTGTGGAATTTTGACAGCTTCGCATAGTATTAGTCTTGAGCAGATGGACGAAACAATAAAAAAACGTGTGATAAGAAATTAGGTAAGTTACCAGGCGTTCAACAGATTATTTGAGACGCCTTCTCGGGCAGCACCGAATCATGCCGGACAGCTTCTCAATCCTCGCCAACCACCTCGACGACCTCGAGTATCAGGCGGCCACGGGCCAGGCGTGCGTCCACTCGGTCTCCGGGCACGAGCCGACCCGCGTCGGTGATGACCCGCCCCGTCGGCACCCGACGCAAGATGGCGAAGCCCCGCGTCAGGGTAGCCAGGGGGCTGCGCGCCTCCAGACCCTGAACGGCGCGGGCCAGGCGTTCGCCGCGGGCATCCAATATCCGATCCACCGCCTCGTCCAGCCGGCGCCCGAGCGCACCGACGATCAGGTACCGGCGTGCCAGCTCATCTTGCGGCGACGCCCCCCGTACCCGCAGGGTGAGCGGATCCAGGCGTCTCCGCACCTCTGCCAGCCTTCTCTCCACCGCGGTGGCCAAACGGCGTTGCAGCGCCTCGACATCCCGCTGCCGACGCCGGAGCCGATCGCGTGGATGCAGCAGACGTAGGTGCCGCTCCGCAGCGGCGAAGCCCTGCCGGCGCGCGGCAAGCTCCCGCGTCAAGGCCGCCTCCAAGCGCTGCCCGCAGGCCCCCACCCGCTGTGCCATATGCTGCGCGGAGGGGCTGACCAGCTCCGCCGCCGCCGATGGCGTCGCCCCGCGCCGGTCGGCGGCAAGATCGGCGATGCTAAAATCGATCTCATGGCCGATCCCCGTGACCACCGGGATGGCCGAGCGGCGGATGGCGCGGGCAAGGGCCTCATCGTTGAAGGCCTGCAGGTCTTCCAGCGACCCACCCCCCCGAGCTAGGATCAAGACATCGCACTCCGCCCGTCCGTTGGCCAGATCGAGCGCCGCCACCAGCTCCCTAGCCGCACTCTCGCCCTGGACCTGGGCCGGATAGATCAGCACCGGCAAGGCCGGAAAGCGCCGCTCCAGCACGGTGAGCAGATCGCGGACGGCGGCACCGGTGGGTGAGGTGATCAGACCGACTTGGCGCGGGATGGACGGCAGCGGTCGCTTGTGCGACTCGTCGAACAACCCCTCGACGGCGAGCCGCTGCTTCAGGCGCTCGAACTGAAGACGTAAGGCGCCCTCCCCCGCCGGCTCCATGTGTTCGACGATTAATTGGAACTCGCCGCGACCCTCATAGAGGCCGACCCGTGCCCGGACCAACACCTGCTGGTGGTTCGCAGGCTTGAACCCGAGCAACAACCGTTTGGACCGGAACATGGCGCAACGCACCTGGGCCGCAGGGTCCTTGAGGGAGAAGTAGATGTGCCCGGAGGCCGGCTGTGCCAGGTTGGACAGCTCCCCCTCCACCCACAGCAGCGGAAAGCCGCCTTCCAGCACGGCGCGGGCCTCACGGTTGAGGCGCGAGACGCTGTAGATGTCCCGGGAGAAATCCAGCAGGTTACAGACGGAATCCCGTTGCATGCAGGTAAGGGCGAGCGCGTATTTGATCCGCAGATTACGCAGATTCGCGCCGATTTCTCAAGCAGACCATGCGCTGGTGTCGGAGGCCCTTGGCGTCAAGGTCGAGTAACAATCCCCATTGTATTCCGCTTACAGCGTGAGCAAAGATAAGAATCTGCGAAAATTTGCGTAATCTGCGGATGAAAAAGATATCGTTCAGGTGCTGGAAGCCGGCGACCGGAGACTGGTAGCTAGAGGCAATCGATACGCACTTGCCTTGCGTCTGTGATCGTCCGAATTTACCCTCCGCGGCGCAAAATCTATAATTCGTCGTTACCCCTCCCGAATGCACGCCCCAATCGCCATGCGCCTGATCCAGGAAGCCCTCACCTTTGACGACGTCCTCCTCGTACCGGCCTACTCTCGGGTCCCGCCCAACGCAGCGGACCTGGGTACCCGCCTGACCCACGCTATCGATCTCAAGATCCCCCTGATCTCCGCCGCCATGGATACGGTTACCGAGGCACGACTGGCTATCGCCTTGGCACTGGAGGGCGGAATCGGCATCGTGCACAAGAATATGAGTACCGAGCGGCAGGCACGCGAGGTACTCACGGTCAAGAAGTACGAAAGCGGCATCATCCGCGACCCGATCACGGTCACCCCCGAGACCAGCATCGGGGAAGTCAGGCATATCACCCGGGCCAACAACATCTCCGGCGTCCCGGTCGTGACCAATGAAGGACAACTTGACGGCATCGTCACCGGGCGCGATCTGCGCTTCGAGACCCGCTACGATGCCCCCGTGTCCTCCATCATGACCCCCCGTGACCGCCTCGTGACCGTGCGTGAGGACGCTGGCCGCGAAGAGATCGTGGGCCTGCTGCACAAACATCGGATCGAAAAGGTACTGGTCATCAACCAGGACTTCGCGCTGCGGGGCATGATCACCGTCAAGGACATCCAGAAGGCCAAGGACTTCCCCAAGGCGTCCCGGGACGACCACGGGCGCCTGCGGGTCGGCGCCGCAGTCGGCGTCGGGGCCGGTACCGACGAACGGGTCGCGGCCCTGGTGGAGGCCGGCGTGGACGTGGTCATCGTGGATACCGCCCACGGTCATTCCCATGCCGTCCTCGAGCGCGTGGCCCGGGTCAAGCAAGAGTTTCCAGAGGTCCAGGTCATCGGCGGCAACATCGCCACCGCCGCTGCCGCCCGCGCACTCGTAGAGGCGGGGGCCGATGCGGTCAAGGTCGGCATCGGGCCCGGCTCCATTTGCACCACCCGCATCGTGGCAGGAGTAGGCGTACCCCAGATTACGGCGGTTGCGGATGTCACGGAGGCCCTCGCCGACAACGATATACCCGTGATCGCGGACGGGGGACTGCGCTACTCGGGCGATATCGCCAAGGTCATCGCGGCCGGCGCCCACAGCGTCATGATCGGCGGACTCTTTGCTGGAACGGACGAAGCACCCGGCGAGGTGGAGATCTACCAGGGTCGATCCTACAAATCCTACCGCGGCATGGGCTCCCTAGGCGCCATGGGCGGCAAGGAAGGCTCCAGCGACCGCTACTTTCAGGACGACGAAGAGCAAGAAAAGCTGGTGCCCGAGGGCATCGAGGGACGGGTGCCCTACAAGGGCAGCGTACTCAATGTAATCCACCAGCTCATGGGCGGCCTACGCGCGAGCATGGGCTATACCGGCTGCGCCAATATCGAAGCAATGCGGACCAAACCGGAATTCGTGCGCATCAGTGGCGCGGGCATGCGCGAATCCCATGTCCATGACGTGCAGATCATCAAGGAAGCGCCGAATTATCGGATTGGGGCCTGATGTACCCAATAAGGAATCAGTATGGCAATTTTTGAGTTGTTTTCAAAACGATAAAAAAAGCTGAGAGGGAAAGTATCGGACGTATATGTGTACGAAGAGATCCCGGAATCGTTACGTGTGCAAATAAAGAAGATGGGCATGGTCAGGGTGCTGAGATTTCAATAGTTCCCGAACATTCGGCGAGTTACGCACTGCTGATAGGGATGTCCATTTATCCTCCGTGAGTCAATATTATCCGACCAAATCGGATATGATTTCAGACCGTCCAGCAAGCGACAGTGGCGGCAACTTTGGGCGCCTAGCCCGCGCCGGCGTTATGGAAGACTATGTAGCAGGACTATTCGAGGAAAAACTGGCCGGTATTCCGTTGCTGGCTTGGCAACAGTTTCTCTCGATTTTCACCGAAAGTGTTTCAAACGCGGAAATAGATAGGGCTCTGGAACGAATCGCAAGGAACGCTGCCTTATCTGTATCCCAATGCCATTAAGTTAAGCCTCAAAGCCCCTCTCCCGGCGGGAGAGGGGTTGGGGAGAGGGCGAACGAAAACAGGGA
>NZ_FLUY01000392.1 GCF_900092655.1 Candidatus Thiosymbion oneisti | reverse complement strand
CTCATCGGGGGGGTAGTAGGGGATTTCTTCGTAGCCGGCAACGGGGTGATGGGCACCGTTGTCGTCGGCCAGGACCAAGGTGTGTTTGCCGTCTGCGTGCCGGAAGAAGTAGTGGATGCCTTCCTGTTCCAGCAGCCGGCTGATGAACGCGAAATCTGTTTCCCGGTACTGCACACAGTAATTCCGGGACTGATGCGGCTCGACCAGGAATTCCTGGAAATCGGTGTGGCCGTGCTCGCGGAAGATGTCCTTGACGATGTCCGGCACCGTCCGGTCCTGGAAGATGCGACAGTCGGTGGTGCGGGTGAGAAACCAAGTCCAGGGGACCAGGGTGGCCTGGTAGATGGCAAGGGATCCGTCGAAGCCGGTGTGGGAAAAACGGCTGACAATGCCGTTGAAGTAGCGCGTTTGGTAGTCCGGCAGTTCCAGCCG
>NZ_FLUY01001639.1 GCF_900092655.1 Candidatus Thiosymbion oneisti | reverse complement strand
GGGCAACACAATTTTTCTAAACTGGGCAGCATAGCTTTCTCCTTATCCCACATGGTGCAGAATTTAACGTGAAATACAGCAGTCTCATCCCACCACTTCCGGGGAAAACGAATTCTTTCACAGTCTCTGGAGCGTGGGAACGAGCAGAAGGATCCACGCTGAGATACGGACTAGGCGGTGATGGTCTTGGCGCCTTCCTCGGTCCCCAGAATCAGCACATCCGCCGGCCGTAGGGCAAAGATACCGACGGTTACGACCCCGGCGATATTGTTGATTTCCTGCTCCAGCTTCGATGGCTCCATGATTTCCAAGTTCCGAACATCCAGGATCAGATTGCCGTTGTCGGTGACGAACCCTTCGCGCCAGACCGGCGTGCCGCCGAGCTTGACCAATTGCCGCGCCACATAGCTGCGGGCCATGGGGATGACCTCCACCGGCACGGGAAATGCGCCCAACACATCTACCAGCTTACCGTCGCTGGCGATGCAGACGAACTGCCTGCTGGCCGCGGCGATGATCTTCTCGCGCGTGAGGGCCCCGCCGCCGCCTTTTATCAGCTGGAGCTGAGGGTTCGATTCGTCCGCGCCGTCGACATAGAGCTCGAGCTCCCCGGCATAGTTGAGATCCACTACGGGGATCCCCCGCTCCTTCAGATGGGCCGTCGATGCCTCGGAGCTGGAGACGGCCCCCTGGATGCGGCCCTTGATGGTGGCCAGAAAGTCGATAAAGTGATTGACGGTGGAGCCTGTGCCGACACCGACGATGCCTTCGTCCACGTACTCCAGGGCGGCCTTGGCGGCCAGCTTTTTCATTTCTTCCCGGTTCATTCCAATCCTCCGCGTGTGGGTTCTGAGCCGTTTCTCATCATAGCAAAGCACCGGGCGGCCTTGTCCAACCCGAATTGCGTTTGCTTTCGTTCCACTGGCCGCTTGCACGATAAAGGCATCGTCGAGGCCGGGTGGGCGCATATCATGGGCTTCGCGAATCGACTTTCCCTACCTCCTGCTACCAGTCGCCAGCTTCCGGCTTCCAGCCGCTGGTAGCTGGTAAAGACGCTGCGCCGATACAGCCTACTGTGTAGAATTGGCCCGTGAATCCGGTGATCGTGACGCGGAAACTTCATATGGAATGGCAGGAGATCTGTGACCATCCCCAGCTCCGCGACCTCTCTTTCAAGGTGGAGACCAACCAGTGGGGCCATTTGGAGATGACGCCCGCTTCCAATGAGCATGGGCTCTTTCAGGCGCTGATTGTCCAATGGCTCGCCAGGCTCGGGCCCCAGGGTCGCGTGATCTCCGAATGCAGCGTGCTCACCAGTGCCGGGGTCAAGGTCGCCGATGTTGCCTGGGCCGAAAAGGCGTTCTTTGAGCGTCATCGGCGGGCCAATCCCTATCCGGAGGCGCCGGATCTCGTGATCGAGGTCCCTTCGCCGTCCAATTCCGAGCAGGAGATGGACGAGAAGAAAGCACTCTACTTCGCCCACGGGGCGCGTGAGTTCTGGACCTGCGCCCAAGACGGCAAGGTCCGTTTCTGCGACCGGCGCCGGGAGTTGGACCGGAGCGGCCTGATCCCCGGATTTCCGAACACCATCGAAATAGATTTTGCTTGAGCCCTCAGGAGGGTGTCGCAAAAGGCATCGATCTTCGCCCTTTGCCCCCCTCTCCCCAACCCCTCTCCCGGCGGGAGAGGGGCTTTTGGACACCCTCCTCAGGGGCTCGGCTACCCGGCAACCACGAGAGACAGCACGTGAGTACGAATATCCAGGTTAGGGTCCCCGATATCGGCGATTTCAAGGATGTGGCGGTCATCGAGATACTGGTTGCCCCCGGCGATCGGGTGGCGCAAGAGGCCTCTCTGATCACCTTGGAGAGCGACAAGGCGACCATGGAGATTCCGTCTCCGGAGGCGGGCCAAATCACCGAGCTCAAGGTCGAAGTCGGATCAAAGGTCTCGGAAGGCGATCCGATTTTGACCCTGGAGGTGGAGCAGGACGACCTGGCGGCCCAATCCCCCCCGACACGGGAACGGCCGGCCCCACCACCGCCGGTGGAGTCTGCGCCCCATCTTGCCACCCAAGTGGTGGTCCTCGGCGCCGGGCCGGGCGGCTATACCGCCGCCTTCCGCGCCGCGGATCTGGGCAAGCAGGTGGTCCTGATCGAGCGTTACGACCGCCTGGGGGGGGTCTGCCTCAATGTGGGCTGCATCCCCTCCAAGGCCCTGCTGCACACCGCCCAAATCATCAATGAGGCGGCGGAGATCGCCACCATGGGCGTGCGCTTCGGCGCCCCCGAGATCGATCTTATGCAGCTGCGCGCGGGCAAGGACAAGGTGGTCGAGAAGCTGACCGGCGGCCTGGCGGCGCTCGCCAGGCAACGGGAGGTCCGGGTGGTACAGGGCACCGGCCGCTTCGAGGCCCCGAAGCGCATCGCCGTCGATACCCGCGAGGGTCGGGTCGCGATCGATTTCGACCAGGCCATCATCGCCTGCGGCTCCAGCCCGATAAAAATCCCCGGCTTCCCCCACGCGGACCCGCGGGTCCTGGACTCTACCGACGCCCTGGAGCTGGCGGATATCCCGGGGCGGATGCTCATCGTCGGCGGCGGTATCATCGGGTTGGAGATGGCTACCATCTACCAGGCCCTGGGGACCCGCATCGAGGTGGTGGAGCTGATGGAGCAACTGCTCCCCGGCTGCGACAAAGACCTGATACGTCCCCTGGAGAAGGTCATCAAGCGGCGCTACGACAGCATCATGTTGGGCACCAAGGTGACGGCGATGAATCCGGTTTCCGACGGTATCCGAGTCGGCTTTGAGGGCAAACAGGCCCCGGCGACCCAGACCTATGACCGGGTCTTGGTGGCCGTGGGCCGACGCCCCAACGGCAAGCTCATCGCGGCCGAGAAGGCCGGGGTCAAGGTGGACGAACAGGGCTTCATTCCCGTGGATGTCCACATGCGCACGAACGTACCCAACATCTTCGCCATTGGCGACGTGGTGGGCAATCCCATGTTGGCCCACAAGGCGACGCACGAGGCCAAGGTGGCCGCCGAGGTCATCGCCGGGCTACCCGCCCTCTCCGATCCGCTGACCATCCCCTCGGTGGCCTACACGGACCCCGAGGTGGCCTGGATGGGACTGACGGAGACCGCGGCTAAGGCCCAGGGTATCGCTTACGAGAAGGGCACCTTCCCCTGGACCGCCAGTGGCCGGGCCCTCGGCGTCGGGCGCGACGAGGGTAAAACTAAGCTGCTGTTCGACCCGCAGACCAAGCGCATCCTGGGCGCCGGCATCGTCGGTCCCAATGCCGGAGAGCTTATCGGCGAGACGGTGCTGGCCCTGGAGATGGGGGCGGATTACGAGGACATCGGCCTGACTGTCCATCCCCACCCGACCCTCAACGAGACCATTTGCTTTGCCGCGGAGATGGCACGCGGCTCGATCACGGACCTGATGCCGCCGCGGAAAGGGTAAGCGCTGCTGGCTCTGGCTGGCAGGGTAATTGAACTACAAGGGCGCGCAGGATACAAAGAATAGTCATGTAGGATGCGGTGAGCGCGGTTGGTCTTACAGGATGGCACTATTAGGGGGCGCGAACCGCATCGATGGACACCCGCAGCGAACCGCATCAATGATGCGGTGAGTAACACGAGCTGCACCGATAATGTCCTTTTGCCGCAAATGAACGCGAATTGACGCAAATCGGTCGCGATCGGTTCGCTATCATCGATGGTTACTGGTCTGCTTACGTTTATTTGCGGCCATTTGTGTTTATTTGCGGACCAATTTTCCGTGGGGATCCTGCCGGCTCGATGTTATCGGGAGTTGCGAGCACCCGTACCAACATGTGGGATAGCCTGAGACCGTGACATCTGCCCGGGCGATGTGGCTGCGACTGACGCTGCTCGGTGTGGTCAGCGGCGTCATGGCGAGCCTGGTCGTGCTGGCCTTCCGGGCGGCTAT
This sequence comes from Candidatus Thiosymbion oneisti, assembly GCF_900092655.1. GTDB lineage: Bacteria > Pseudomonadota > Gammaproteobacteria > Chromatiales > Chromatiaceae > Thiosymbion > Thiosymbion oneisti. Next base: position 2,465 of record NZ_FLUY01001639.1, on the reverse strand, counting down.
CGCGCTCGGCCAATTCCTCTTGCTGCCGCAGGGAGCACGCGGGGGCTATCCGGATCTCGATCCCTGGCTGCGACTCCTCTTGCCGGTGGCCGGTGGACTCCTGCTCGGGCTGATCTTCGACAGGCTGCGTGCCAAGCACCGCGAGGTGGGTGTCGTCCACGTACTGCACCACCTGCACACTCCCGGAAAGGCGTGCCTGCCCGCGACCAATCTGTTTACCCAGCTGGGAGGTGCGGTTACCGCAATCGTCACCGGACACGCGGTAGACACGGAAGGGCCAGCGGTCCATATCGGCGCGGCCAGCGCCAGCCAGCTCGGTCGGCGCCTGCGGGTTTCCGCCGAAGAGGACCACATACTCGCGGCCAGCGGCGCGGCCGCTGCCATTGCGGCCGCCTTCAATACGCCCCTGGCGGGCGTCGTCTTCGTGGTCGAGGTGCTGCGGGTACGTTATGAGGTCAGCCGGTTTCTGCCGATCATCGTGGCGTCCGTGGTCGGTGCGGTCATCAGTCGGCTGTTGCTGCAAGCAGACCCTATCCTCAGCGTTCCCCCGCTGGATCTGAACAATCACTGGGAGCTGCCGAATCTGATCCTGCTCGGATTGACGATCGGCGTACTGGCGATCGGCTTCATCAGCTGGTGCGAGGCCGTCGCTGTGCGCACGCGTACCTGGTCCAACCGCCTGAGCTTCACCCTGGCGGGCCTGGTAACCGGCATCTTGGCCCTCTGGACCCCCGAGATCATGGGCTCCAGCTACGCTACCCTCGACCGGCTGCTGGCCGGCAAGGAAGGTCTCGGCCTGGGCCTGGTGCTCGCGCTAACCCTGACCAAGCTGGTGGCCACGGGCACGGCGGTGGGGCTGCGGGTCCCCGGTGGATTGATCGGACCGACCCTGTTCATCGGCGGGGCGGCGGGGTCGGCATTCGGCATGCTGTTCGATATGCTTGGGCCCATGGACACGGCCTCGCCTGCCTTCTACGCCACGGTCGGCATGGCGGCCATGATGGGGGCGAGCCTCAGGGCGCCCTTGGCTGCCCTGATCGCTTTGCTCGAGCTCACCGGCAATCCCAATGTCATCCTACCTGGCATGCTCGCGGTTGCCACCGCGGACATCACGAACCAATTGGCAATCGGGCGCGCATCCGTCTTCGAGATCCTGCTGCGCAGTCGCGGGAGTGGGACTGGTTAGCGGTCCGGCGTTGTAGGGTGGGCTGTGCCCACCAATATTGGGTCTCCTTGAACCACGGATACACACGGATACACACGGATCGGCCAGATCCGCGTCCCGGAGGGGTCCATATCCGTGTCCATCCGTGTTCATCCGTGGTTCTCTTTGCCGAATAACCGCAAATCGCTCAACGAGTCCCATCGAGGTACTCTTTGACCATGCGGGGTATTTCCTCTGCCAGGTTGTGACGTGGCGTAAAGCCCAGCTCGGTACGAATTCGATCCGAGGAGAACCAGGCATCCTCCGTCAGCTTGCGCAGGGCTTCATGGTTGAAGGGCATCCGCCGGTGGAATCCTGTTTCCAACCAGGTGGCCCCACAAGCGGCCGTCGCAAGGACCCAATAGGGGACCGCCCATCCGGGTACCGGCTTGCCCAGGGCAAGGCGAATCCGTTCATACAGCCAACGGGTGGAATAGCCCTTGCCATCGGTCACCAGGTAGGTGCAGCCCCATGCCCGCGGATGAGTGGCTGCCAGGAGCGCCGCCGCGATGAGATCCTGCACGTGAAGGGATGATCGTCGGTTGTGGATCTTCGGCCAAGGGGGAAACCGGTTCCGCGCCACCGCATCGATCATACGCGCGATGTTACCCGTTCCGGTCAGCCCGTAGATCATCGGCGAGCGTAATACGCAGACCTGCATGCCTGCTTCGCCCGCCGTCAAAACGCTGCGCTCCGCCGCCAATTTGGCGCGTCCGTACAGGGTATCCGGCGCCGGCGGCGTCGCTTCATCCACCGGCCCCTTGCCGATCGCTGCTCCCATGACCTTGACACTGCTCAGGTAGACAAACCGCCGAATGCCTGCCGCGAGCGCCGCGTCCACCAGATTTCGGGTGCCTTCCGCCGTTACGGGCCAATGGGACGCCGCTTGATAGAGATTGGGCGCTTGCGGTGGCGGCGAGTAACTCGCCAGATGAAGGACCAGCTCGATTCCGTCGAGCCGCCCGACCAGCGTGGAGGGATCGGTGAGATCCGCGCTGTGGATGTCCAATCGCTGCCCGCGCCATAGGGACCGGGCGCTTTTTGGGTCGCGGGTCAGGAGGGCGACGTCGGCACCCCGTTCAAGGAGCGCGGTCACCAGGTGACACCCGACCTTCCCGGTGGCCCCCGTGACGAGGGTGGGAACCGCCTTTAAAGAGGATACCTCGGTACTAGTACCTAGTTTCAATCGATCTTGCAGATTCATAGCTTTCAGGGATGAACCACCCTCCCCAAAATCTTCATGTCTTAAGTGGCAAATCCC
>NZ_FLUY01001563.1 GCF_900092655.1 Candidatus Thiosymbion oneisti | reverse complement strand
TGCTCATTGCTATGATCTCGAAAAAACGTGAAGTATGCGGCATATTTTTGCGCTTTTCCTTAACTTAATGGCAGTGACGC
>NZ_FLUY01000032.1 GCF_900092655.1 Candidatus Thiosymbion oneisti | reverse complement strand
CCAAGACGCAAAGTTTCTTTGTTCTTTCTTTGCGGCTTGGCGTCCTTGCGTCATTGCGTTTTTTCGCAATTTCCGTTTTTTCGCGAACTGAGCCACTACCGAAATATGCGGGTTAAGGACAGCAAAAGAAAACAAGGGTATACTCAGTCGCCTATTCATTGCATCTGCCCACACCATGAATCTTGCTGCAGAAGACATCCGGTTCATCAAAGAGCACCTCGGGGAGTGGCTCGCCGAGCAGTCGTTGGGCAAGCCGCCGGCGGTCTATGAGATCGAGCTGCGCGAGCGGATGGTGCGCGTGGAAGAAGAGCTTAAGAATCAGCGCGAGCTGATCAAGACCATCCTGGAGCAGATGGATAAGCGCTTCGATGCCACGCAAAAGGAGATGGACCGGCGCTTCGAGGCCATGCAAAACGAGATGAACCGGCGTTTTGATGCCGTCGACAAGCGATTCGAAACCTTGCAGAACGAGATGAACCGGCGCTTCGAGGTACTGACCAGGCGGATCGATCGTTTCATGATCTGGTCATATGCCGTTACCTTGACCGTGGGCGGTCTTGTCGTGACTCTACTGAAGTTATTGCTTTGAGCCAAAAGGTTGAAGGGCATACTCGAATCGCCTGTTTACTGAGGAATTGGACGATCAGATCATCTACATACCGCCGTAGGCAATTCGCCATCATTCCGCCCACCGACGAGGAGGAACCGCTACGCGAGCCCTAGGAGCCTGTCCGACTTGCGCGTTCGTAGCGAGGGATCGCGGGGCCGAGATAGATTTTTCGCGCGATTGAGGCGAATAGTGGACCTATTTAACGAAATCGCGCGGAAAATATGACCGGCATCTGCGGTTCCGCAGTAGGACAGTCGTAAGTCGGACAGGCTCCTAGATACTATGTTGTCGGGAATACTCGTGCAATCGCCTGTATCGGGGATCTTCCGTCAACCGCGGTGATTCATGTGCAATCGCGTCCAGACATTGCTCTATGTCAGGAGGCGCCAACGGTTGGCGATCAATTACCGCGTCCAAGAAATCCAAGGCATCCGCGGGAAAACGCCCTGCCAATCCGGAGTCGTACAGCAGATGCACAACATAGTCGGGGTGTTCAATCGATCCTAGCCAGTCGCGGACCGCGGACAGCGCGGCGGAAAACTCGCCGCGCGCCGCGATGCTCATGCGAGCGAGAGACTCGGCAATGCCATTCGAGGCAAGATCGCGCGACTTGGGCCACAGGTCTTGCCAGAACGGCCAGATTCGGTTTTTCCAGTAGTCCTCCCGTTGCTCGCCGGCACTCTCCAGGGCTTGGAAGAGCGCCTGCGCGGCCTGTTCCAATCCTTCTCGGGGTAGTGAGGCAAGGGCGGCACGATAGTCCTGGGGCCTATAGCCATCCATCGGGTCCAACGCGGCATAGGTGAGGAATGCGGCGTATCGACCGCTGTGCTCACCCAATTCCGCATAATGATGAGCGGTCGCGAGGAATTGCGGCTTGAATGCGAGCAACAGCGGTTGGTACAGGCGGGGAGACCAGAGGAAGCCCTCCCAGGCTGCTTTCGCCTCGTTCAGATTGGTCTCCCAAGTGAAGAGCGGTAGCAGGTGTGCCTCCGTCCAGGGTCGGTCTACGCGGAACAAGGGGATCAGCTGCGATGCCAACAGGACCCTACCGTGACGGAATTTGCGTACCCCGACGTCGCAGAGCCGAGTGAAGATCGGCTCGATGTTCCCCGGCAACCCGTCGTTGTCGTTCGGTTCGCGCTTGAACCATAGATTCAGCAACGCTTGGGTGACATGGCCGACCGGGTGGTTGATGGCTCGGGCGACGGGCCCATCGGTGTCCCCGTCGTCCGGGTGAGGCAATGCCAGTACGCGGTCGCACAAGCCCAGTAGTACAGCCTCATGCCGATCGATCGACTTGGAAGCTGCCATCAGCCACGAAGTGACACTGCGCGCAATCTTCTGAAGAACCTCGTCAGGCATGGTTCGTACCAGCGGCGCCGCAAACCGCCACGACCGAAGTACCTTGTCTTCCGCACTCCAGGCTTGCAGGGCTTCTTCCCAGCGTCCTGCCGGCCAAACCCCCTCTTGGGCAAGGTCGCACAAGGCGTAGCAGCTATGAAAGAACCGGTCGCGACAGGTCTCACGCCAGGTGTCCCTGTAGGAAGACCATTGAGCGGGCGGCGGTTGTCTGAGCCACTTGACCAGATCCCGCCGCTTACGGGGCGCGATGTCAATGTTGTGTCTAGCCTCGTAGTCAGGATCCCCGGTACCGCTCACCCAGAGTGGAAACTCGACGTGCTCGTGGCCCGCCAACGTCCATTCCGGATTTGCCGCCGACAACTCACCGAACCGCCGCGCGGCGGCATCGCCCAGCTCACCGCTACCTTCTCGAAGCTTGGCGAGACGCAGCCAGACCGAGCGATCCACCAGCGACTGCCAGTCATCAGGCTCGATGTCATCCCGGTACATGGTACGTGGCGGCCCCGCGAGAATCCTTGCTCCCAGCCTGGCCCCCGCCTCCGGTGAGAGGTTAGCGCCTTGCAACACCAGCAAACGCATCGTTTCCCGTCTCGTACCGATAGACCACAACCACCGTGCATCATCGGCGATGAGCCAACCGACCCATTGATCGGGGACAATGCAGCCGTCCCGACTGGCGGCGAATAGCGCCAATCGCTTGAACGTCGAATAGGGCAAATCGAACCAGCCCTGCGCGATCTCGGTTGCCTGCGTGGGATCCCTTTTTCGTACCGCCAGCCAGGCATTGCGCAGCAGCTCGATCAGCACCACCCAATCGTGGAAACCCCGGTTTTGCCGATGCGGGGTAATCGACGGCAGATCCCAGTATGAGCGGTCACGGTGGTCATCGGCTTCGCCCAGTTCACGAAACAAGTCCAGTGCGTCGCGCAGTAGTTGCTGAAAGTCGTCTAACAGTGCCGGCAAGGCTTCATGCCAGCGTTCGCCATTCCGATCTCTGAGCAAGTAATGTACATGGTCGGCCGCCGGCACCAGTTTCCAGTCAACCAGTTGTCTCAGGTGCTCAGAGGTGCCGTCATCAACATCGGTTTTACCCCAGGGGGAGGGCTCTTTCAGCGCGATCTTGGGCGCGAGTAGCTCGCGCAACTCGAGACGTAGCGTTGTCGTCAGTCCTTCGCGTTTCAGCCGATTATTCCAGCGGTCGAGATCCGGGGCGAGCCTTGACGACTTCACACGACCCGCCAGTAGCAAGCGCCATAGCGTCCGCATCGGCGGCCCCGGGATGGCGTTGGGGGCGTTGGCGCGAATGTCCTCCAACTCGGCTGTCTTGCCTTCCTGTTCGAGGCGCGCAAAGCGATCCAATTCGTGCTCGATCAGCCAAGGCAAGCGGTCGTACCGCTGACTACCGTGTTGTGCCAACCAGATGATCAGCGCCGGGTCGTTCAGGTGCCGTGTTAGCCAGCGGGCCAGATGGAACATCACGTCATCCCATTGGCTGCCTGCTATTCCCCCGGATGCCAGGGACATCCAGGGTGCGCAAGTATAGGGCGCAGGGCGGCGGATCAGGCTGAAACGGAGCTTGTCGTCCGCCTCGGCGCCTGGGGGAACGCCAAAGCGGACCAAATCACCGTGCCCATAGCGATCCACGGAAAAGGCTTCCAGCCAGGCCAGTGTTGGCGCCGGGTTGAAATCCGCGAATCGTTTGGCCGGCAATCCGGATGCGTCCGACAGGGCCCAGAGCATCCGACCCACGAAATCATCCTGCCGCGTGCTGGCCGTGGGTTGCGCAAGGGCGTGAACGGCGACTATACGCTCTTTGCCGAGGATGCCGTCTCGGTAGGTTTCGGCCCAGGCCTTCAGAGTGCGATGTAGCGCCGAATGGTCGCGGGTGCCTGAAGCCACTTCGTAAAGGATAGGCGTGACGCCCTTGGCCGCCCACTCGATGGTTTTTGGGCCCTCTTGCCCAGGCTCGTAGTCGGTTAGTGCATAGGCCTGTGGGGTGTCCTCCCCCAGCATCCGGTCGGCGGCCAAGGCGTCCATCATGTAGCGCAGCACCGGGTCATCGATGCTGTAACCGACGAAGCAGACCGTATAGTTACGGAACAGCTCGCTCACAAAGCGCGCCGCCCAGCATTCGATCAAGTAGGCCCGGCCGAAGTCGCCACTGGTGAGGACCAACCGATGCAAGGCGCGGTCGTCCGGCTTGTCCGGCAGCAGACCATGCAGATACACCAGCCCGTCCCAAAGACTGCTCTTCGGAATGGGCAGCATCGGCGCCGCATGGGAGTTGAGTGACTGCTTGGTCCGCTCGGCCACCTGCTCGAAAACCCGGTCGAAATTGGTGGTCACCAGGCGTAGCGCCCCTTCACGATCGCGCGCCAGTTGCAATAATGCGGTATGAGTATCGGTCGCCCCTTTGCGGCGCAGATCAGGCTTCAAGGCTTCCGCCAGCTTGGTCCGCACGGCAATCCGCGGTCTGGGTGGCGGTCCGGGTAGACGCCGCTCCAGCAGATCCAGCGTGGCGTCATACTGGTTACGCGAGTAGGCATCTTGCTCGACGGGTGTACAAGTAGTACCCACAAGACGATAGATCTTGTCGACCAGTCCCTTGAACCCCGGCAACCCGGCCGGATAGGAAATGCCCGCCCCGCAGAAGAACACCACGCGACCTTCCTCGTGCGCCTGTAACAGGGCATCGGGGATATCCGGGCCATTAGTTATGAATTGCATGTTCCCTTCACGTTTTTCATCTCGGACAAACTCCGGTTCGACCCGGTAGGCGTCGGATAGGGGGCAATGCCATTAAGTTAGCTGCCGGCCGCTGATCGTGGTAGGTCGGGTTAGGCGCGTGCTTCGGTGTTCGGTTGGGCCACAGGATTGGGGCGCGCCGTAACCCGACAGACGATGCTGCGAGCCAACCTGGGATGTCGGGTTACGGCGCGTTCAACCTC
>NZ_FLUY01001422.1 GCF_900092655.1 Candidatus Thiosymbion oneisti | reverse complement strand
ACGCTGGAGAGACTGTGAAAGAATTCGCACGGGCATCCGCCGCGTGCGCTCCTGGGCTTCGGAAGCGCAGAAAACCGTGTAAACGAGCGCATTCGTCGTTTCTCCTCTTGTTTGTCGTCCAGTAACGCTTAACTTAATGGTATTGGAATGTGCCGGACCCGACACACCACCGGAAGCCGGCGACTGGTAGCCGGCTGCGCCCGGGTCCCAGTCGGATTGAGGGTCCGAGTCTGATTGAGTATGGGAAAACTGGTCCGATCGCTTCGATTCAGGCATCCTAGGCGGGGAAAATACAGGAGCGCAGAAGATGAAGGCACGTGTCAAATGGGTCGAAGGCTTCACCATGCTGGGCGAATCCGGCAGCGGACACGCCCTGGTCATGGACGGTCCCCCGGAGCTCGGTGGCCGTAACCTGGGGGTGCGGCCCATGGAGCTGCTGCTCTTAGGCATGGGGGGATGCACCCAGTTCGATGTCCTGCTGATCTTGCGCAAGGCGCGCCAGCAGGTGACCGCATGCGTCGTCGAGCTGGAGGCCGAGCGGGCCACCGAGGACCCCAAGGTGTTCACCCGTATCCATGCCCACTTTATCGTCAGTGGACACGACCTCAAGGAGCAACAGGTGGAACGGGCCATCCGCCTCAGCGCCCAAAAATACTGCTCGGCCTCCATCATGCTCGGCGCCACCGCCGAGATCAGCCACGACTTCGAGATCCGGGAGGTTTGAGTCGCGTACCATGATTACAGGAGGATAATCGCATGACTAATCAAGAGCTGCTTAAACGGATCACCTGTGATCACGCGGTAATGGTGGGCAAGCCCGTGATCAGAGGCACTCGATTGACAGTTGAATACATCCTGAATCTCTTGGCACAGGGTTCAACCGTGCAAGAAATCCGGCAGAGGCTCAGTTTAAAAATTTTATGCTTGGCCGCTCACTTTCCGGCCCATTTAACGCCAGGACGCAATGGCGCCAAGACGCAAAGTTTCTT
>NZ_FLUY01001147.1 GCF_900092655.1 Candidatus Thiosymbion oneisti | reverse complement strand
AAGTAGAACTGGGGACGATAGCCGTTGAAGAAGGGGGTGTGACGACCGCCTTCGTCCTTGCTCAGCACGTACACCTCACCCTCGAAGTGGGTGTGGGGGGTAATGGTCCCCGGCTTGGCCAGGACCTGACCGCGCTCGACTTCGTCGCGCTTGGTGCCCCGCAGTAAGACGCCAACGTTGTCGCCGGCCTGCCCTTGATCCAGCAGCTTGCGGAACATCTCAACCCCGGTGCAGGTGGTCTTGGTGGTCTCTTTGATGCCGACGATTTCGACTTCTTCGCCAACCTTGATCACGCCGCGCTCGACCCGGCCGGTCACGAC
>NZ_FLUY01001064.1 GCF_900092655.1 Candidatus Thiosymbion oneisti | reverse complement strand
GAAACGCAACCCGTCAAACCCTGTCCCGACGCAGGAGGGATCTTTCCCCCCAAACCGCGCCGAATCATTCAGGATTGTTTTTAACCAGACAGCTTCTTAAGCCGTCGTACCTGTCGGCAGCCGAGGGAACGACGTTGCTTGATCCAGGTCAAATGAACCTGCAAAATAGCGGCAGGCTTGAGCGGGGATCCAGCGATTGACTGCGTCTAAAGTGATTTCATTCGAGGCGTTGCGGGTAGCCTGCAAGAATTGCAGCCTCGCCACGCTTTGCCTTCCGATGGGTCTGACGTCGGACGACGTCGAACGGCTGGACGGTATTGTCAAGCGCGCCCGCCCGTTGCACCGAGGCGATTATGTCTTTCGCAACGGTGAGCGTTTTCACTCCCTGTATGTCGTCAAAACGGGATCGGTCAAGACCTATGCGCCGAGCCCCGAGGGCGGCGAACACGTGCTCGGGTTTCACCTCCCCGGCGAGCTTATCGGCTTGGACGCCATCGAGAAGGAGGTACATACCTGCTCGGCAAAGGTCCTGGAGACCTCCGCGATTTGCGAGGTCCCCTTCTCCCGCCTGGAAACGTTGAGCAGCACGATTCCCTCTCTGCAACACCAGCTGTATCGGTTGCTCAGCAAGGAAATCGGCCATGATACGGAGCTGCTGCTCTTGCTCGGCAAGAAGAGCGCCGAAGAGCGCCTCGCCGCGTTTCTCCTGAGCATATCGAAGCGCCTGCGCAAACGCGGCCTGAGCCCCACCGACTTTTACCTGAGTATGTCTCGCTACGAGATCGGCAACTATCTGGGTTTGGCCGTGGAAACCGTCAGCAGATTGTTCACCAGGTTCCAGGACGACGGTCTGTTGAAGGTCGATCGTAAACACATCGAGCTACGTGACCCGGAGGCGATGGAGGCCGTCCTTACCCGCGCCACGATGAGTGACCGTCAGCAGCGCGTGAGATAGTCCACATGATTCCCATGTTAGCGGTACTTTGATACCTGGACCTCAACCCATCCATGTCTTAAGCCACAGGCATTCCCCACCGCTCGCCGCCTCGATCGCGGCGAGCCGGGCCTGGTGGGCGGCCGACTCCTCCGCGTCCGCCCGCACCACCATCAGGGGCGGCCGTTGCGCCGTAAGCCGGTGCGGCCCTGCACCTACTCCACCTCTCCCCGACCCATCCTGGGCCCCGAGGGCCAGGCTGACTTGTCCTCCCGACATGGCGAGGTAAAGGTCGGCCAGGATCTCCGCGTCCAGCAAAGCGCCATGCAGGTCCCGCTGCGAGTTGTCCACCTCGTAGCGCTTACATAGGGCGTCGAGACTGTTGCGCTGCCCAGGGTGTAGAGACCTTGCCATGACCAGGGTATCCGTGATTCGACACAGCTTATCGATGGGCTCCGCGTCCTCCCGCCACAGACCCAGCTCATGGTTCAGAAAGCCGACATCGAAGGGCGCATTGTGGATGATCAGCTCAGCACCTCGGACGTAGCCGATGAAATCCTCCGCGATGTCGTCAAAGCGCGGCTTATCGCGCAGGAACTCGTCCGTAATGCCGTGAACCTGCACGGCCCCCTGGTCAATTTCCCGGTCCGGCCGCAGGTACTGATGAAAATTGTTGCGGGTCAGACGGCGGTCGACGAGCTCGACGCAGCCGATCTCGATGATGCGGTGCCCTTCCGCCGGCTCCAGGCCCGTAGTTTCGGTATCCAGTACAATCTGGCGCATCTCAAGGCCCGTTCACAAGTACTCTCGAAGTGTCAAGTCCCGTGTGATTATATACCGAGCAGGAGCTATCCGCTGTTGCAGGCGAGAGCGGTATTACGCCTGCTTGCCGGGGAGAGAGGGGAGGGAAACGCGACGGCAGGCGAGGGGTAGATCAGCCGTGTTTGAGCGAGTTCTTACCCTACCACGAATCCTTGATTAGAGTCATCACGCACCATGAACATCCAGCTGCACCAGAACGCCCGCACGACCCCCGCTATTCGTCTGGAATTACAGACCCAGCCCGAGTCGGCGAGCAACCGGGAACTCGCTGAAGTCTATGGTCTCAACCGCCACACGGTCGCCAAATGGCGCCACCGGGAAGGCACGGCGGATGCCTCACACCGTCCGCGGCGGCTCCACGCCACCCTCAGTACGGCCCAGGAGGCGGTGGTGGTGGCCTTGCGTGAGACGCTCCTGCTGCCCCTGGATGACCTGCTGGCGGTGACCCATTATTCATCCCGAGGTCTCCCGCTCGGGTCTGGACCGCTGTCTGCGCCGCCACGGCGTTTCTAACCTCAAGGCGCTGATGCCCAAGGAGGAAGGCACCAAGACGCCGGTCAAGACCTTCAAAGCGTACGCACCGGGCTCTGTGCACGTGGATGTGAAGGACCGGCCTCAACTGCCGGACCAGGACCAACGCCGCGACCTGTTCGCCGCCATTGATCGCGCCACCCGCCGGGTCTACGTGGAGCTCCTCAAGGACCAGTCAGCAACCGCCGCCAGTGGCTTCCTTAAGCGCCTGATCGACCAAGCTCCGTTCTCGCGCTCGAACGCCATCTTGTCCGCTCCAGCGGACGCAGCTCCTCTGTGCTGATAGGCGTTGGCTGTTAGCCTACCGAGGCACTTAATCGACGCTGGAGCATCGGGGTCTGCTCCCACGCTGGAGAGACTGTGAAAGTATTCGGTCTTCCCGGAGGCGGTGGGATGAAGTTGCCGTATTTCACGCTGAATTCTAGATCACGTGGGGCTGAAGAGAAAGATTTTCGGCTAAATGAGGGAGATTATGTCGCTTTGTCCCTGACGCTCTGAAAATCCAGTAATACTTTCACAGTTTCTGGAGCCTGGGGAGCCAGCCGAAAATCAATGCCATTAGAAAATCAATAGGTTAGTTTTTAGACAGCCTCTTAGGATTTCTCTAAGGTGCCCTCAAGGGGTGTCTCAAATCCGGAGTCTATTTTAGACTTGTCGGATGGGCTTGTTTTTCCGGTTTTATAAACCTCATGTGTACTCGGGTATCCGACAACGAGGGACGAAGTTTCGATGCCTACCCGACGATCTCGGTATCACTGGTGGTTCCGGTGTATAACGAGGCCGAAACGGTCGGCCCCTTCCTCGACCGGGTAGAGCGGATGGTCGACGGCGAGCCTTCGGTACGTCTGGAAGTTGTCTTCGTAAACGACGGCAGCTCGGATGCTACCCTGGAGCGCCTTCTCGAATATCAGCAACAGGATACCCGCGTGCGGGTGGTCGACCTCAGCCGTAACTTCGGCAAGGAAGCCGCGCTGACTGCCGGAATGCGGATCGCGAAAGGACAGGTCGTGGTGCCGATCGATGTCGACCTACAAGCCCCGCCCGAGCTTATCTTCGAGATGATCGAACAGTGGCGACAGGGTTACGACGTCGTTCTCGCCCGTCGAGTCGGCCGCGACACGGACTCACGGGCCAAGCGAATATCAGCTACTTGGTTCTACCGTATCTATAATCGGATCGCCGAGCCCATGATCCCGGAAAACGTGAGTGACTTCCGACTGATGGATCACACCGTAGTCGAGGCGCTGAACGAGTTGCCGGAATCCAGGCGATTCATGAAAGGGCTGTTCGCCTGGGTGGGTTTCCGGACCACGTGCGTCGATTACGTCTGTCCGGAGCGTGCGGCCGGTTCCAGCAAGTTCAACGGCCGGCAGCTGTGGAATTTCGCGCTAGAGGGTCTTACGGGCTTCAGCACCTTGCCGTTGCGGATCTGGACCTATCTCGGCACCCTGATGGTGCTGGCCTCGTTCCTGTACGCTTCCTTTATCGTCTTGAGGGTCTTGATCTTCGGAGTCGACACCCCCGGTTATGTCCCGCTGCTGGTTGCCATCACCTTCCTCGGCGGTCTCCAGCTCATGGGAATCGGCATCATCGGCGAGTATCTGGGGAGAACCTATCTCGAAGCCAAGCGGCGGCCGGTGTTTCTCGTCCGGCATATCTATGAGCCGCAGGAGTGATCGATGGACCTGAAATTATACTTCCCCCCCGATACCGGAGGGAGGTTCTGACGTGAGAACTGCATGGAATAAGGATGTTGCCATTGCTGCCATGCCGTTCCTGCTGGGCATGGCTGCCTTTTTTCTCATCGTCGGGCCACGGGTATTAAGACCGACCAATATCGCGTGGCTATCCTCCGGATATCCATCCCCCCATTATTTCGGCTGGCGTTCCTCTCGCAATCCCGACTTTATGGCGTGGGTATCCTCCGAAGATCCGGCCCAGCATTATCTCGGCTGGCATTTCTTCCGCAATTCCGATTGGTCGTTTCCCATCGGCCTGAATCCCGATTATGGCCTCGAGCTGAGCAATGCCATTCTGTTCTCCGACTCGATTCCGCTGTTGGCGTTTCTCTTCAAACCCTTCTCATCACTGCTGCCCGAGACCTTTCAATACTTCGGCCTGTGGCTGCTTGCCTGCTTCGTCCTCCAGGCCTGGCTTGCCTGGAAGCTGGTCGGCCTGGTCTCGCGGCATCCCGCCGTTCGTTTCCTGGGCGCCGGCTTGTTTGTCTTCGCACCGCCGATGATTTGGCGCTTGCAGGTCCATTCCAGCCTGGCCGGGCATTTTCTGATCCTTGCGGCCCTCTATCTGTCGCTCCGATCGAGCCGGCGCCTGCGCACCCCGGCTTGGGTCCTCGTCCTGGTGGTTGCCGCCCTGGTGCATCCCTATTTGCTGGCGATGGTCGCGGTTCTGTGGCTGGCCGACTCGACTCGGGTATGGGTCCGGCAGGAACGACCCGCCAGGCTCGCTGTGATGGAGCTCGCCGGGATCTCGGCAATAATCGGGCTTGCCTGTTGGCAGTCCGGCTATTTCACGGCGGGAAGTGGGGTTTCGGTAAGCGGGTACGGCCAGTATCGAATGAACCTGCTTTCCATTCTGGACGCCAATGGTTGGTCGTATGTATTGAAGGACCTACCGCGAACAAAATACGAAGGCTTCCATTATCTCGGTCTCGGGGTCATTATTTTGGCCCTCTGCGCCTTGCCCGTGTTGATCAATGGGCGGGTCGGTCTGGCGGCGGCGATAAAGCAGCGGGTAATTCTTGTGGGAGCCTTGACGGGCCTCTCTCTGTTTGCGCTATCCCACAAGCTGGGAATCGGATCACTGGAAATCGGGCTTCCGCTGCCCGGACCCTTGTTGCGCACCGCAAACTTACTTCGCACCTCGGATCGGATGTTCTGGCCCGTGTTCTATGGATTGGTATTGACGATCATCTTCATCACCGTTCGCGGCAACAGACCCCGGACCGCGATCTCATTGCTTGCCGTCGCCCTTACCGTTCAAGTGATCGATACCAGGGCCGGATGGCAGGGAATCCGGAACCAGCTGATGGCGGAGCCGGCGACGGAATGGTATACGCCATTGAAAGATCCGTTTTGGACCCAAGCCGCCGCCAGATACCGGAAGGTTCGTTGGATACCCCCGAAGATGAGTTATTCTCCGCATTGGAGAACGCTCTCGGTGTATGCCGGGCGGCATGGGCTCGGCACGGACGCGGTCTATCTCGCCCGCTTCAATCCGAGCGCATATGAGCGCGCGCGGAAAAATGCGTCGGTCACATTGAACACGGGGCGCTACCAGGCCGACTCGCTCTATGTGCTCGATCCGACCCAACGCCAGTCCGCCGTCCTGCACCTGGATCCCGAGACCGACCTGTTGGCGCGCATCGATGGGCTCTACCTGGTGGCCCCCGGTTGGAAACGCTGCCGCGCGTGTGGCCATCTCGACAAGGAGCTGAAGCTGGCGGATGTCCTTCCGGCAATCGGGATCGGCGAGCGGATTCGGTTCTCGAAATCCGGCGGCGGCGTCGCTTATCTGGCCACCGGCTGGTTCGAGCCGGAGACCTGGGGAACCTGGTCGATGGGCCCGGCGGCGAAAGTCGTCCTCCGGACCTCGAGCGACGGCATCCATAGCATCCTGATCGAAGCCAACGCGCTGGTCTCGCCGGCTCATCCCAAGCAGGATATCGAGATTTCAGTGAACGGCATTCCGGCGGCGACCTTGCGCCTCACGGCATACGCCGCCAATCGCATCCGGGTCCCGATACCCGCGGCAGCGCGAGACGAGTTACGGAAATCCGGGGCCTTGCGGCTGAAATTCCGGTTCCCCGACACCGTGCGCCCGAGGGACATCGGGCTCAACGACGACCCGCGCGCGCTCGCGTTGGGTCTCTTGGCGATCACTTTGATCTAAGACGATTGCTGTCAATGGACATCAACTTTCTCGAATTCGAACGACCTATCGCCGAGCTTGAGGCCAAGATCGAAGAGCTACGGCACGTCGGTGATGACAACGCGCTCAATATCGAGGAGGAGATCGAACGGCTCGAGCGCAAGAGCCAGGATCTTACGGAGTCCATCTTCGCCAAGCTGACATCCTGGCAGATCTCTCAGCTTTCGCGGCACCCCCAGCGCCCCTACCTGATGGACTACATCGAGCGCATTTTCGATGACTTTCAAGAGCTGCACGGGGACCGGACCTTTGCCGACGACCATGCCATCGTTGGTGGCCTCGGGCGCCTCGACGGGCGCTCGGTGATGATCGTCGGCCACCAGAAGGGCCGTGATACCAAGAGCAAGCTCTACCGCAACTTCGGTATGCCGCGACCGGAGGGTTATCGTAAGGCCCTGCGGCTGATGACGATGGCGGAGCGTTTCCGCCTGCCCCTCCTCACCTTTATCGACACGCCCGGCGCTTACCCCGGAGTAGGAGCGGAGGAGCGGGGACAGAGCGAGGCGATCGCCCGTAACCTGCAGGTCATGGCGCACCTGCGCACACCCATCTTGTGTACCGTCATCGGCGAGGGGGGCTCCGGCGGCGCCCTGGCTATCGGGGTAGGAGACCGGCTCCTGATGCTCCGGTACAGCACCTACTCGGTGATCTCGCCGGAGGGCTGCGCTTCTATCCTCTGGAAGAACGCCGATAAGGCCCAACTCGCCGCCGAGGCCATGGCCATCACCTCCGATAAACTCAAAGAGCTAGGGTTGATCGACGCCGTCGTTCCCGAACCCCGGGGCGGGGCCCATCGGGATCCGGATGCCGCGGCCACGAACGTCAAGCAGGCCCTGCTCAGCTACCTGGACGAGATTCGGGACCAGGACATCGACCAGCTGCTTACCCAACGCTACGAGCGGATGCTGGGGCACGGGCGATACAGCGAGTAGCTCCCCCTCGGTTCCGCGGCGGTCGGCGCCATGTCCGCGTCTCTACCAGAGCTTCTGCTATCCCGTCTCACCACCTTGCCCGCGGCACGGAAGGGCTGGGTCGCCTACAGCGGCGGCATGGACTCTTCCGTGCTGCTCCACGCCTTGGCCACCATCCGTGACCGGCTTCCCTTCGCGCTTTATGCCCTGCACGTGGATCATGGCCTGCATCGGGACTCGCATCGCTGGGCCGCGCACTGCGCCCGCACCTGCGCGCGACTCGGGGTGCCGTTCCGGACCCGGCGCCTGGACCTGGCCCCTGCTCGGGGTGAAAGCCTGGAGGCGGTAGCCCGGCAAGCGCGCTACGCATCCATGGCGGAATTGCTGGGGTCAGACGATCTCCTGCTCACGGCCCAGCACCGGGACGACCAGGCGGAGACCCTGCTGCTGGCCTTGCTGCGCGGCAGCGGTCCCGCGGGCCTTGCGGCCATGCCCTCGATGGCCCCCCTGGGGCGTGGCCAGTTGGTAAGGCCCCTGCTGGAGCTCGGCCGTGCCGAGCTCCTCGCTTACGCCCGGAGCCGGAAGCTTCACTGGCTGGAAGATCCGAGCAACCGGGACTTGGGACACGACCGGAACTTCCTGCGTCACCGCGTATTACCTCGGCTGGCGGAACGCTGGCCCGCCTGTGCAACCGGTATCGCAAGGAGCGCGGCCCATTGTGCGGAGGCCCAGGCGATCATTGACCCCGTCGCCCGCAACGCGGTGCTCGAGACCGCAGGACAAAGGCCCGATACCCTCTCGATCGAGCGCCTTCTGGAGCTGGCGTTGCCGTTGCGCAAGGCGGTACTTCGCCAATGGTTCCGCGGCCAGGGTCGAGTCCCACCGGATGCCGGAAACCTCGACCGTATCCTCACCGAGGTCATGACCGCCCGCGCGGACGCAAATCCGCTGGTTGCCTGGTCGGGATGCGAGGTACGCCGCTACCGAGACGACCTGTTCGCCATGGCGCCCCTGCCTCCGGTACCCGCGCCAGACCCGATCCATTGGTGCCAGGGCGTCCTTACACTCCCGGACGGACTCGGATGTCTGGAGTTTCTCGCCTCCGATGGACGGGATCTGGACCCTCAAGACGTGTTCGTGCACGGACTGGAGATCCGCTTCGGCGTAACAGGTCTTTTCTGCCGGCGTGCGCGGGAGGGACACCGTCGATCCCTCAAGAAGCTGTTTCAGGAACTAGGCGTGCCGCCTTGGGTGCGTCCCTATATCCCCTTGATCCTGACCCAGGGCGATTTGGTCGCGGTGGGCAATCTCTGGATCTGCTATCCAAAAGATGCGGCGTGGGAGCAGGAGTTTCGGATCAGGTGGAAGGTTAAAGATCTCCGGTTATCCCTGGGCCCATAGGGATCAAGAACTAGATGGAGGTTCGCCGTAGTTGCTCGCTGGGAGAGACCGAGGCAACAAGTCATCTGCAGATCTTAACGCATTGTTTTTAGGTGCGTTGATGGAGCTATTCATGAATTTAGCAAAGAAGCAATCGTTGTGGTATATAAGTCGCTTCGACGTATTTAAACACGGCGACTCGCCGTCTACTACCTGTTAGGACAAATCCAGAAAACACGGAATTACTCTATTAAATGCTACTAGAGGAACTATGTGTAATGCCTTCGTTTGAACATCCAGATGACGCTAGGGTGGCAATCGGTATACATTTGGTTGGAAAAGACCAATTTATACCGGTAGGTCTATCAGGAAGGACGATGGCCACCTATCTTCGAATCAATTGGAAAGAGGGATATGCAAAGCTTTTACAAAGAATTCGAGCCTTAGAAATTTCCGGAAATAAGAAAAGGATATTTTTCGCATTAAGAAAACGAAACGAATATAAAATAATAGCAAATGACAAACCCGAAAGCCTAATCCATCTTCGCGTATATTATCCAAAAGATAGCCATACATTTTCCAATTATTTCATGCGCAGCATTTTACGAATACTTGGCGCAGGAATAGAAATATTAAAAATTATTCCCATAGCGAGCAAAATACTTGATTTAATTTTATTTAGGAAACTACATATCGAAATAACATCTATTCCTGTCGGCTTCAATGACAAAGAAAACGATGACTGGGATATTAGATGGGAGAGCGATACAATTACTTTGGGACAAGTTGCAGAAATATGTGAACTGTTTTTTAAAGTCAATAGATTTAATGTTTTTGGAAAAAAGTCCAAATGGAAAGTAGAAAATATGGAACTGGTTAAGATCTCGGATGCATAGCAAGAATATTTAGCCTAACAAGGCAAATTCAGCCGACCTAAAAAGCTACACGCCTCCTTCGTCGGCCCTTCGCTTTTAGGTCGGCTGATTTGCAACGTTATGTGCAAAAGGAGCAATGGTGGCAAAAAAAGAGCTAAACACCGTAAAAGAAGTCTTGTT
The DNA here is from genome assembly GCF_900092655.1 of Candidatus Thiosymbion oneisti. Classification (GTDB taxonomy): domain Bacteria; phylum Pseudomonadota; class Gammaproteobacteria; order Chromatiales; family Chromatiaceae; genus Thiosymbion; species Thiosymbion oneisti. The sequence continues at coordinate 4,204 of NZ_FLUY01001064.1, read as the reverse complement.
TTGGTCGTATGCCAATCTTGCCATGGCTCACACGGCAGTAGATAGGCAACAAGAGAAGTATGCCACTTTTGAAATAAAAGGATGAAATAAAAGGACATCCATCTTGTTTGACTTGATCTTCCCTCTAAGAAGCTGTCTGGTTAAAAGCAATCCTGAAGGATTCGGCGTTGTCGGGGGGGTTGACGTGTTGCGTTCGACGCGCCAAGGCTCGCTGATCGTCTGCTTAGGTCATGCCAGCGTCTTAACGCAATCGACACCCACATGATCCCCCGCGCGGCCTGACCGTGCGGACCTCGCTTGGGGTGTAGCCCGCGTAGGGCGGATAAGCTCGCGCCATCCGCCATCGTGGAAGCTCCGCGCCGCACAGAGAATCGGGCCGGTGTCCACCATTCGTATACACGGGAACTAAACCTGTCGGCTGTCCGGCGTTATCTGGTGTGGCCCACAAGGCGTCTGCTCTGACCGTTGCCGACAGCTGATCATTGGGTCCGTAAGCCGTCTGAAAGACGGCGGTCCCAGCCGGCCCGGGACCGCCAACATCCTGTCGGCCCCTGGGACCGCCAACATTTTGTCGGCTCCCGGGACCACCGATATTTTCTCGTTCCCACGCGCTGCGTGGGAACCTGGAAGCTCCGCGCCGCGGAGAGCATCGGACCGGTGTCCACCATGCGTATACACGGGAACTAAACCTGCCGGCTGCCCGGCGTTATCTGGTGTGGCCCACAAGGCGTCTGCTCTGACCCTTGCCGACAGCTGATCATGGGGTCCGTAAGCCGTCTGAAAGACGGCGCTCCCAGCCGGCCCGGGACCGCCGACATCCTGTCGGCCCCTGGGACCGCCGACATGTTGTCGGCTCTTCTGGCGAGCGGCTAGAACCTGAATGCCGAGTTGCCGGTCCAAATGGTCATCAGTCAGGCTGAGTTTTCTCGTTCCCATGCGCTGCGTGGGAATCAGAGACCGGGAGCGGGGCTTTTGCGACACTCTCTCAGAGGGAGAGGGGGCTAGCGGCCAGTGCTGTTGGTCATGTTAAAACTTAGATGTTAACCACTACCAACCTGCGTAATCTGCGGATAAAAAGGACGTCGCCCGGATAAATGTCAACAGCCCCTAGTACCTAGTTTCGACCGATGTTGCAAGTTCAATAGCATTGCGGGTAAGAAAGCTCGCATTGAGTCCAAGCGACTCTACCTGTAATATCAAGCGAAACTAGGTACTAGTATCTCATTTCACCCTATTTTACGTTCTCAGGTTCGTAGGGTGGGCTGTGCCCGCCAGCCAGGCACGGTGTTGGTGGGCACAGCCCACCCTACAGGTTACGCGCAAAATATGCAGAAATGGGATACTAGCAGTCTATCGCGGCGCAGTCCCGAAGAAATTCACGGGCGGCCGCAACCGCGATCTTTGATGACCTGAGCCACCTGCAGAAGAGAAATCCGTGATGCGCCCGGTCATCCTCTGAGAAAAAGAGCGTCCGGCAGCGGATGCTTTGGTTCTCGAGGGCACCTGTATAGGCCTCCGACTGGACGAACAGACCATCCCCCCTCCCCGCGCACAACCAGACCGGCGGCAGATCCCGGGAAATCTGCCTGATAGGTGATGCCAGCTTCGCGTTCCTCACGTAGCTTCGCGGATCGTCACCCAAGAAGCTGCGTGCGAATATCCGGATAAAAGGGAATTGTGCGTCCGACATAGTGTCGAATTTACCTTGAAGCGGAACCATAAGGGCGCACGCGGCAGATTGCTCCCGTTGCTAACCCGGAAGTTAACTTAAGTAAAGTATTATTAGCTACTAATATGCTAATCTTACGCTTAAGGCAAGCATGTTGCGGAAGACGGCTCAATGTGGGAAGCCGGGGAGGCGTGCACGGGGTCAAAGCAGTACCACGACCACAGGCCCCTCCCCAGACCGAGTACAAGCATATCGAAGGTTCCGACGTGTCGATGTGGGGATCCACAGTGCTGCCACGACTAAGCGACAGGATCGGAACACGAGCAGACTAGCGCCACGCCCGGATCGAGAAGGCGGATCGGAAATGCCCGTTTCGCATCCTGAGCGCGGCGAAATACCGGTGGTCTCTTCAATCTTCTCAATTGGGAACTGTAAGCCGATTAAGCTGCTGTTCATATCGATCCGGAAACCGTAATGAAGGCTGTCTTAACGCATTTGGAAATTGCTGATTGGGTTCACTATGTCTTTACACCTAGTTGATTACAAAAAGTACTCGGGAAATAGGGACCACAGGTTCGAGTTATCGGATAGTGGCGACATACTATTTCGAAATTTTCGCCCGGATGGGGAAGATGAAAAGCAGATGCGCGAACTCGTTTTCAATAATGCCTTTCTGGGCAAACCGTTCGATGTAATTTGCCCGTGCAAACAGTGGTTTGGTGATGTTGTTCTTGCTCCTTATATTAAACATCAGCAAGAAAATATTCACGTTGCCGTCCATAAGGTCAGTAGGCGTCTAATCGGTTACCTCACGGGCTCTATGGGAGGACGGCATTTCGAAAAAATACAGTACAATATGGTGCGAAAACAAGTCATGTCACTGGCCCTATCTCTCACTATGCCGTGGACTTATCTTGAACAATCCAGCCGCACGTTTGCTACACACATTATTTTCAAAGGAGAGAAAGAGCGCCCGAAACACCCACCATTGGGTGTCCATTGGAACTACCAGGTAGATGAAGAGTTCCGTGGCAGGGGAATCGGAGCAACGCTATTACAGCGATTTATAAATGATGCAGTTAATGATGATTTCCAACTCATTTGGGCGGAAGTGATGGCATATCCAGAGAAACCAAGAGAATACTTTGAAGACCGAGGGTGGTCCATTTATGATTCAAAGCCAACGATGGTTTTCGGAAATCATGTTGACTTCCCTGTTCAGATACTATGCATCAACAGAGCACTTTCGTCATTTGACGCATTGTCGAGACTTAACATCTTCCAAGCAAAACGACGAAGCGCGCGAATCGGCGCGCATCCATTCGCGCGGACTCGCGTGATTCGTAGCTTCTCCTCTTGTTTGTCGACCGGTAACGCTTAACTTAATGGCATTGCCTTATACCCTGTGTTCGACTCGGTTGCACCACACCGCCGCCTCTGCCAGGGCGAGTGCGAATAGCTTTCAGCTTCCAATCGCCGGCTTCCAGCAGACAAAACAAGACAAGTCGATCCGCACCCTGGACCCTACCCGATCTGCGGATCGAACAGGTTTCGGCAACGAGTATATACTGAAGCTATTTGTTTGCCTGGAACCTGCACCTTGGAAACCACCCAGATCGTCCTGTTGTCCGTCGTCCAGGGACTTACCGAGTTCCTTCCCATCTCCAGCTCCGGGCATCTGATTCTGACCCCCCTCCTGTTCGGCTACGCGCTGCAGGGACTGGCCTTCGACGTGGCGGTCCACCTCGGCACCTTGGTTGCGGTCATGCTCTACTTTCGCGGCGAGGTCGCTGCTATGGCTGCCGCCTTAGTGGATTCGCTGAAGGTGCGCCGTCTCGCAACCCCGGATGCCGAGCTTGCCTGGATGATCGTCCTGGCAAGCATCCCGGTGGTCCTGCTGGGGCTTCCGTTGAAATCCCTGTTGGAGCTGTTGCGGGAGGACGATCGGCTAATCGCCTTGGTGGTCGCTGCTACGACGATCGGCTTCGGGGTGGTGCTCTGGATGGCGGATGTGCGTGGCAGTCGCTCCCGGGACGAGTACGGCCTAGGCTGGAAGGGTGCGCTCTTGGTCGGCTGTTTCCAGGCCATCGCCATCATCCCGGGTACCTCTCGCTCCGGCATCACCATTACCGCGGGGCTTATCCTGGGCCTGACCCGCAAGGCCGCCTCCCGCTTCTCCTTCCTACTCGCGATCCCCACCATCCTCATGGCCGGCGGCCTGGAGACACTCCAGCTCATCCAATCCGCCGACCCCGTAGACTGGACCGCCCTCTGGTTGGGCACCTTCCTGTCCTTCGTGGTCGCTTACCTCACCATCCACTTCTTTCTCGGTTTCATCGAGAAGATCAGCATGCTTCCGTTTGTTCTGTATCGGCTCTTACTGGGTGCTCTTATCCTGGTTTTGGTGCTTTGAATATGAAAAACAATCGGTTAGGGTTAAATGTCAACAGCTCGTAGGTTGGGCAAAGCCGGTAGGATGTGGTGAGCGCCTGCCTACCGCCCCAGGGACGGGGCAGGTAGGCAGCGAACCGCATC
>NZ_FLUY01000411.1 GCF_900092655.1 Candidatus Thiosymbion oneisti | reverse complement strand
AATCATGACTGAAAACCCCTTTGATTGATTTTGTAGATGAGTTATTCTACTCTAGCATTTAAAAAATACCACTACCTTGACTTGTTTCCCCCTAAGCTAGATTCCCCTCAACCCAACGCGCAGCCAGGAATCTGACCATGACCGCTCCCCGTTCCGTTCTTGTCTCCTTAAAAGAACAAAAGGACACCAAAGAACAAAAGGACACCCATTTTGTTTATGCGGTGCTTCGAGTTGCCAGCTACCAGTCGGGTGTATCCGACATTTTCCTGTTTCCGGTTGTGCAATAGCCCAACTTGGATTGAGTATGGGAAAATCCATGTAGGATGTGGTGAGTAAAACGAACCGCATCAAAGAACCACGAATAGACACCAATAAACACGAATCATGATTGGTGTCGATTCGTGTTTATTCGTGATTTCAAAGGGTAGGATGGGCAAAGCGAAGCGGGTCCATCAGATGGTTTAGGGCTCCGATCATTCCGCAGGGCTTTCCGAACCGCGGCTCCTTGCAAGAAGACAGATAAAGCGAAGCGTGCCCATCGAATCCGGCTACGTGTAGTCTAATTTACTGTTAGGCAGTTGGACGTGAAGGTTGAGATGAGGAAATATTTCAGAAATCTTTGGCCAACATGGCAGCAATACCGACAATGGAGCATGCCAGATAAATTAACTTTTATCGGCACATGTGTCGGTATTCTTTCTCTATTCATAACCATAGTAACTATCGATGCATACGTTTTACTCATAACTATAGCAATTATAGTCGTCACGTTGCTCATTAAAATAACTACTGATAAACCACTTATTCAGGGTAACTGGGATAAAGAAAAGGCTAACGAAATGGTTCTTAATCTTATGAATCAACATAGCAACCCCAAAGAGCATGACCTAATCTCGCGCGGGATAATAGTCATTATACTTTAAACTACATAGATAAAACTAGCATAATTGTAGTTGGATATTTGAGTCATGATAGTTGTCATGCTTGTGCACCAAAACTCAGTTTCGTTGAGTTCATTAAAGTTCGGAATGGATGGAACCTTAAAGAAGCCTATATTAATGCTTTCCAAGACGGATCATGGGGTGAGCCTCCGTCTTCAATAAAACTACTTGCAATAGGTCATGATATTTTTGGTGTTGTTATTGAGCACGGATATGCAGGACAAGGATATCTAGAAGAGTATACAAGTATTCACGCGGTGGTGGCAGGAGAATTTCGCGAAATATTTTCTGAGATAACTGGAGTTGACGATTCCGGTACTGGTAGGCCATCAAAAGACTCTTGGAATTCACTAATTACATTTCGCCAGCAAGGCACTTCATTTTACGATATGGTTGTGCAACAGACGGGCAAAAAAGACGGACAACCATTAAGGAATAAGATTGTATATAAGTTTGATGGTCGGAAGTATTCTAGCAGCAATATCTATCAATAATAGAGCCCGTAGGATGTGGTGAGCCTGCCTGCCGTCCCAGGGACGCTTGCCCGTGCCGGCACGGCAGACAGGGAGCAGCAAGCAGCGAACCGCATCACTGTTCTGTAGATAATGAATTATACTCGAATTGAAATGGATACAAGATAAAGTCGGGAGAAGTGAGCCCGTAGGTCGGGTCAGGCCAGGGATGGCCGCCACCCGACGGAGGTGGCTGGCATACGGCGGATGGCGCAAGCTTATCCGCCCTACGCGGGCTTGCCCCACCCCAGGGACTTGCCTGCCGCAGGCAGGTCTGCCGTCCCATGGACCTGTCTGCGACGGGACCGATAAAAAAATAGTACGTATTTCTTTTTCTCGCTTAAAAAAGGATTGTCCATCGAAAGCATCAACAGGGGCGGTTAAAAGCATTGTTCCTATCTTCGAAACGATTCTAAATAATAATAGGTAGTGCTTAACATATAGTGGTCGTGTAATTTCCCCAGCGGGGAAGGGAAGAAAAAGGTTCAGCAGGAAGTTCATCACTACATATCAAGTACTACCCGATTCGGTTGGCCTGTTTCGCCTTAGAAAAATTCGATTTGATCGGTCCCCAACGGACCGAGTATGCTCCAGTATCCATACCAAGACGGTGCTTTCCGTCCTCGGCGCAACACGCGCTACGGGTGGGGGGCTAGCCCTTACCCGACCGGGATTTGCACCCGGCAAGAAGCGCCAAGCTTCGCTTGGCGCACTAATCTGCGGATCAAAAAAGTTTCGGCAGACAGACAGATCTGCCGAGACCATGGTTTCGGGAAGCTTTATATGCCCTTGCCCTGAGTCGCCCTCTACGCTCATCCCGTAGCGGGGACCTTCGATTCGGCAGCGGGTTTTTTCTTATCGCCGCCTTTGTCCTGCTTGGTGTCCTGAGACGAGCCCGCATCCTTCTTCTTCTCGCCGTCCTCCTTCTTTTCACCACCTTCGTGTAGGTTCTTCTGCTTTCCACCCTTGAAGTCCGTCTCATACCAGCCGCTGCCCTTGAGCCGAAACCCCGCGGCGGATACCAGCTTCTTCAGTGCCGGTTGCGTACACTTGGGGCAATCTATCAGCGGCGGATCGGTGATCTTCTGCAAGACCTCCAGCTCGTGGTCACACTGCTCGCATCGATATTCGTAGAAAGGCATGTTGCTACCTCGCCAATCACCAGTTGAGAAAACTTGAAGCCAATGGGGCTTGCGGCGGGTGATTTCAACCGATCACAGGTAGAATTCCGTCCGCGAAACAATCCTTTCGGCGGCCCGGGAGAGACCAAATGCAACCCGAGGAAATGCGCACGATCCTGATCACTGGCTGCTCCAGCGGCATCGGTTACGCCTGCGCCCATGGCTTGCGGGAACGAGGCTACCGTGTCTTCGCATCGGCCCGGAAACCAGAGGACGTGGAACGACTGTCCAGCGAGGGTCTGGAGGCGTTGCGCCTGGACCTGGACGATCCGGCCACTATCCGGGATGCGGTCGACCGGGTCCTGTCCCGTACCCAAGGCCAGCTCTACGCTTTATTCAATAACGGTGCCTACACGCAGGTGGGGGCCGTGGAGGATCTGTCGCGCGCGGTGTTGCGCGCCCAGCTGGAGACCAATCTGCTCGGTTGGCATGAGCTTACCTGCCGCCTCATACCCATCATGCGCCACCAGGGCTACGGCCGCATCGTCCAGAACAGCTCCATCCTCGGGTTGACGACTTTGGCCTACCGGGGCGCCTACGTAGCCAGCAAGTTCGCCCTGGAGGGGCTGACGGACACCCTGCGTCTGGAGCTCGCCGGCAGCGGTATCCAGGTCTCTCTGATCGAACCCGGCCCCATCAAGAGCCGGATCCGAGCCAACAGCTATGAGAAGTTCCGCGCCCACATCGATCGAGAGCACAGCCCACACCGGGAGCAATATCGCGCCGTGGAAAAGCGCCTGCTCCGGGAAAGAGCAGTCCAACCCTTTACCCTGCCTCCCCAGGCGGTACTCAAGAAGTTGATCCACGCCTTGGAGAGTCCACGGCCCAAGCCCCGCTACTATGTCACCGTTCCCACCTACCTATTCGGCGGATTGCGCCGAGTGCTGTCCTCCCGGGGGCTCGACCGGGTGCTGAGGTGGATCTCGGATTCCGGTAGTAGATGATCCCGCCACCGGATTGGGGGTGTATAAATTGCCACCAGCGACCAGTCGCCGGCTGCCGGCAATGGAGGGTGGGCTCTGCCCACCGACTCACCCGGTTCCGATGAGGCCGGGGGACAGTTTGAACCCTAAGGGGGTAGTGGTAAATTTTCAAATGGTTAGGGTAGAAGGGTTCATTATGCCCCGTTGCTTGATTTGATCCCCTCTCCCCAACCCTCTCCCAGAGGGAGAGGGGGTGCTGCGTGTGGCGTGCCCAACCCACTGCGAGTGGCGATGTTTCCATTTAAACCATGCTCTGTTGCAGGTCGGCGAGGAGAAAGTCTGGTGTCGCGGCGGTTTGCTCAGCGGCATGGAGCTGGTTCTTGGT
>NZ_FLUY01000892.1 GCF_900092655.1 Candidatus Thiosymbion oneisti | reverse complement strand
AGGCGAGAAGCGGTCAGATGCGAGGCGCGCGAGCGCAGGAATAGCCGGTCCTCTTTCAAGCTCGCGCAACAACGCAGCTGGTCGCTTCTCGC
>NZ_FLUY01000331.1 GCF_900092655.1 Candidatus Thiosymbion oneisti | reverse complement strand
CCTTTGCGCCTTTGCGCCTTTGCGCCTTTGCGCCTTTGCGCCTTTGCGCCTTTGCGCCTTTGCGCCTTTGCGCCTTTGCG
>NZ_FLUY01000658.1 GCF_900092655.1 Candidatus Thiosymbion oneisti | reverse complement strand
CCCCGTGGCTGAGGTTCGATGCGGCCGCGCCGCTTTGCCGGCGCACTCCAAAGCAGTCCGGAATCCATAAAGAGCCAAAATCTTTTTAATCTGCGGATTGGGGATTTCGGAAATATTTTTGAAAGATTTTGAGTTCGGAGGTGATTCATGGTACGCACACTCGCAGAAATCGAGCAAGCAATTCTTCGACTAAACCAGAAAGAAAGGGCAGCATTAGCTCGCAATATTATTGATGATCTTGATACTGTGCTTGATGAGAATGTAGATCGCCTTTGGCTTGAGGAAGCACAACAGCGATATCAAGCCTATATAGCGGGGGAAACAAAAGCAAAGCCGGCGCAGGAAGTATTTGATAAAGCCCGCCGGCGACTTCGTCAATGACGGCTGAATTTCTTCCCGAAGCGGAAGAAGAAAAGAATGCATCGCACCCGGGTTAAAATCTGCGGCCTGACCAGGGAATCGGATCTGGCGGCAGCGGTCGCTGCCGGCGCCGATGCGATCGGATTTGTGTTCTATGCGCCCAGTCCACGCGCCATAGTGGCCGAACAGGCACGGGTGTTGGTGGATGTGCTGCCGCCCTTCGTGACCAGTGTCGGGTTGTTCGTGGACGCGGAGCCCGACTTTGTAAGATCGGTGCTGGCGCGCGTTCCGCTCGCTATGCTCCAGTTCCACGGCGAGGAGCCGCCGGTCTATTGTGACGCATTCCAAAGGCCCTGGATCAAGGCTATACGCATGCGGCCTGAGACCGACCTGCGGGCGCTGACACGGCGGTACCGGGACGCGCGGGGGTTGCTCCTGGATACTTACGATCCTGCAGTCGAGGGCGGAACCGGTCGCCGTTTCGACTGGGATCTGGTCCCCGACTGGCTCGCGCCCCGTATCATCCTGGCCGGTGGCCTGAATCCGGGCAATGTGGCGGAGGCCATACGTCGCGTCGGTCCCTATGCCGTAGACGTCAGCGGGGGGGTCGAATCGGCAAAGGGCGTGAAAGACCACGCCAAGCTGGAGGCATTCTTACGAGGGGTGAGAGAGGGCGATGACTATCGAAGCCATCACAAATTACATTCAAATATCTGACCGGCCTGCCCTCTTGCTCAACCCTGTAACGTCCTAATAGTACAGGATTAACAAGATTTTCAGGATTAACAGGATTCTTTACTTTATTGTCCTGAATTTTCGCCGCACAGTGATACTCGTTAAAACGAAGAAAAATCCTGTCAATCCGGGAAATCCCGTACCATTTGGACAAAAGCACGAATCTCGAAGAATTACTGATAGCGTTCAACCGGAAATTCATCACGACACATCAGGTACTACTTGATAATGAACCCATCACATGATGACACCATGCAGCTGCCGGATGCCGGAGGGCATTTCGGCCGCTACGGCGGCATGTTCGTCGCCGAGACCCTCATGCATCCGCTGGAGGAGCTGCGGGTCGCCTACGAACGGTACCTTAAGGACCAGACCTTCCTCGCGGAGCTGGATGCGGATCTACGCGACTATGTCGGTAGGCCATCCCCTGTCTACCATGCCGAGCGCTGGAGCCGGGAGCTCGGCGGGGCCCAAATCTTCCTCAAGCGCGAGGACCTCAACCACACCGGCGCCCACAAGGTCAACAACACGGTCGGCCAAGCCCTGCTGGCACAGCGTATGGGCAAGACCCGCATCATCGCGGAGACCGGGGCCGGCCAGCACGGTGTCGCCACCGCTACCGTGGCCGCGCGGCTGGGGCTTACGTGCGTGGTCTATATGGGCGAGGTGGATATGGCGCGCCAGGAGGCCAATGTCTACCGGATGCGCCTCCTGGGCGCCGAGGTGGTAGCGGTCAAATCCGGCTCCCGCACCCTCAAGGATGCCCTCAATGAGGCCCTGCGGGACTGGGTCACCAATGTGGACGATACCTTTTATATTATCGGCACTGTGGCGGGTCCGCATCCCTATCCGGCCATGGTTCGAGATTTTCAGACCGTGATCGGGCGCGAGGCCCGCGCCCAGCTGCTGGAACGCACCGGGCGTCTGCCGGATGCCCTGGTCGCCTGTGTCGGCGGAGGCTCCAACGCCATCGGGCTCTTCCATCCCTTCCTCGACGATGCCGAGGTCGCCATCTACGGCATCGAGGCGGCGGGCGAGGGACTGGCGACCGGGAAGCACGCCGCGCCCCTGTGCGCCGGTACCCCCGGCGTGCTTCACGGCAATCGCACCTACCTCATGCAAGACCGGGACGGGCAGATCATCGCCACCCACTCCATCTCGGCCGGGCTCGATTATCCGGGGGTCGGACCCGAACACGCCTGGCTCAAGGACAGCGGACGGGTTCGCTACGAGGCGATTACCGATACCGAGGCCCTGGCCGCCTTCCATGCCCTGACCCACATCGAGGGCATCATCCCGGCCCTGGAATCGAGTCATGCCCTGGCCTATGCCGCCAAGCTGGCACCGACCATGACCAAAGACCAGGCAATCCTCGTCAACCTCTCCGGACGCGGGGACAAGGACATGCACACCGTGGCCGCGCGGGAAGGTATCCAGCTATGAGTAGGCCAGCTATGGGAAGAATTACGCAACGCTTCGAGACCCTGAGCAGGCAACACAAGACCGCCTTGGTCCCTTTCATCACCGCCGGCGACCCGGAGCCCTCGGTCACGGTCCCCCTGATGCACGCCATGGTCGCCGCCGGAGCGGACCTGATCGAGCTCGGGGTCCCCTTCTCCGATCCCATGGCCGACGGGCCGGTCATTCAGCGCTCCAGCGAGCGGGCTCTGGCGCACCACGTCAGCCTGCGCGACGTACTGGACATGGTCCAAGCGTTCCGCGCGCAGGACGTGGAGACACCCATAGTCCTCATGGGCTACCTCAATCCCATCGAAGTCATGGGCTACGACAGCTTCGCGGCGCGGGCCGGAGACGCCGGTGTGGACGGAGTACTGGTAGTGGACGCACCGCCGGAAGAGAGCCGGGAACTGGTAGAAGTCCTGCGGGCAGCGGCGTTGGATCTGGTCTATCTGCTCGCCCCGACCTCGACCCCAGAGCGGATCGCCAGGATCGCTGAGGTAACGTCTGGGTTCGTCTACTATGTCTCCTTCAAAGGAGTGACCGGCGCCGGGCACCTGGACGTGGACCAGGTGGCCGCCAAGCTGCTGCCGATCCGGCGTATGATCGAGCTACCGGTCGGGGTCGGATTCGGCATCCGGGACGCCGCAAGTGCCGCCCAAATCGCTCGGGTGGCGGATGCGGTCATCATCGGCAGCGCCACCGTCAGGCGGATGGAGGACCTGGCCGACACACCCCAGCGCATACCGGATACCGTGTGCGATTTCCTCAGCGGCCTGCGGGCCGCAATCGACGCTGCCGGCGAGTCCTGAGCCGGATTCTTTAGTGCACCCGGAGGCCCCGATGCGATGAACTGGTTCGATAAGCTGATGCCCGGCAGCATCCGCACCGAGACGAGCAGCAAGCGCGCGGTGCCGGAAGGACTGTGGGCCAAGTGTCCGGGGTGCAACGCCATCCTCTACCGTGCGGAGCTGGAGCGCAATCTGGAGGTCTGCCCCAAATGCAGCCACCACAACCGACTCGGCGCCCGGCGTCGGCTCGAGTCCTTCCTCGACCCCGAGCCCCGAGAAGAAGTGGGGGCGGACATCGAGTCGGTCGATCCCCTGAAATTCAAGGATCTCAAGAAATACAAGGAACGCCTCGCCGTGGCCCAGAAGCAGACGGCGGAAAAGGAGGCCTTGGTGGTCACGTGCGGCTGCCTGAAGGGACTCAATGTAGTGGCCGCGGCCTTTGAGTTCAAATTCCTGGGCGGCTCCATGGGCTCGGTCGTCGGAGAGCGTTTCGTCAGGGGGATCGACATGGCCCTCGAGCAGGACGCGGCGGTTGTTTGCTTCGCGGCCAGCGGCGGCGCGCGCATGCAGGAATCCCTGTTCTCCCTTATGCAGATGGCCAAGACCAGTGCCGCCCTGGGGCGACTGCGCGCGCATGGTCTGCCCTTCATCTCAGTGATGACGGACCCCACCATGGGCGGCGTCTCCGCCAGCCTGGCTATGCTCGGGGATATCAACCTAGCCGAGCCGAACGCCCTCATCGGCTTTGCCGGCCCCCGGGTCATCGAGCAGACGGTGCGTGAAAAGCTGCCGGACGGCTTTCAGCGCAGCGAGTTCCTGCTCGAGCACGGGGCCCTGGACATGATCATGGACCGGCGCGAGATGCGCGACCGGATCGCCGATCTGATCGCACTGCTCACCCACCGCCCGCGGCCCTGATGAGGGTGTCGCAAAAATCATTTCGAACCACAGAGAACGCAGAGAACACAGAGAAAGGAAGCGGCCTTTGTAAAGATTCAGGTCCCTCAAGGATCCTAGGGGGCGTTCTCAATTAACAGATTTTCTCTCGTTCCCACGCGCCGCGTGGGAACGCAGAAGCTCCGCGCCGCGG
>NZ_FLUY01001855.1 GCF_900092655.1 Candidatus Thiosymbion oneisti | reverse complement strand
ATTTCGCTTGATATTGCGGGTAGAGTCGCTTGAGCTTGATGCGTGCCTGGTCGGTGGTGAACTGCCAGTCAACGCCGGCTTGTTCCTGATTTCGCCGCTCGGCCCAGGCGGCAGCCTCGCGGCGGAGCGTTTCCAGATCCGGGATGCGCCGGTTAAGGCATTGCTCGCT
>NZ_FLUY01000333.1 GCF_900092655.1 Candidatus Thiosymbion oneisti | reverse complement strand
CTATGATTTTACTTGGATTTTAAAAGATTGGCCATTTCACCTGCTGGGTGAGTCCAAAAATGAATGAATTTTTCCATATCCTGTTGTTTTATAAGGGGATTATTCTATGAATGGCTCATTTAGTTCACGGAACCAGGATTAAATTTTACCGATGTTATCAGTACTTCGGCACTGCTGTACGAGTCGGCCATGGCCCAACGCCTTAATGAAGTTCGGATTTCGATCCGGGCAGCCGCTGATCGTTTCCTGAGTTCGGCGGTATGAAAGAACACGCTCGTACCGAACGCATCGGGACCGAACTCCAACGTGAGCTCGCCCAGGTCCTGCGCGCGGAGGTGAGGGACCCGCGCCTGAAGCTCATCACCTTGCAGGAGGTGCGGGTGAGCCGCGATTTGGCCCATGCCAAGGTCTACTTTACCTGCTTCCCCAGCGACGAGGAAGGTGGCGAGCAGGAGCGCCTGCTCAACGGCAGACTCGCGGGGTTTTTACGCCGGGCGCTGGCCCGGCGCGCCCGGCTGCGGACCATGCCCCAGCTCCGTTTCATCCACGACCAATCGATCGCCCAGGGCGAGCACCTCTCGCACCTGATCGAAACGGCGGTGGCGACGGAAGATGCCGAATCGGGCAGCAGTGAGCCTGGCGCACACTATTGAACCGCAAAGACGCAATCCGCAGATTACGCAGATTTTCGCCGATGAAAAACGAAATAATCGGTGAAAATCTGCGTAATCTGCGGATAAAAACTGTTCGGCGACTGGCGACTGGCAGCAAGGGAAAGTCGATCCGCCAAGGCTATGTTTTCAGGAAGCCCGTAGCCCGTAGGGCGGGAAAGCGCAGCGCATCCCGCCGATACTCAGACGGCGGGATGCGGTCGTCCTGACCTGTCCCGCCCTACGAGCTTCATCGACATCTACGTGGCGCTTGACGATAATGAGCGGGCCAAATACCAACGTGATTATCCCGACGAGGCGCAGACCATGAGCCGATTTGCCGAACGCTTTCACGAAGAGGGTTTGCAGCAAGGCAAGCACCAAGGAGAAGCCTTAGTCTTGGAACGCCAGTTGCGCCTGAAATTCGGTGCCTTACCCGACACGGTACAGCGCCGGATCGAGCAGGCCAGCGAACAGACCCTGCTGGCGTGGTCCGAGCGGGTCCTCACCGCCGATCGTCTCGAGGAGGTTTTGCATTGAAGGAAGTCGAAATCGTCGGCCCTCCAGTGGGGTCGGTGCCCTTTACCGACCTGTTTAGTTTTCGAGTCCACTTCAGGGCTTCAGATGCCGTCGGTAGTTTAATGAAAACCCAGATGAAGCCAGCCGCCCCGGTGAGATACGCAGGCTAACATGGGACAGCGACGCAGGCCCGGGCGTAATGTCAGCGGTATCCTGCTGCTCGACAAGCCGCGGGGTATCACCTCCAACGAGGCCCTGCAGCGGGTCAAGCGGTTCTTCAAGGCCGCTAAGGCGGGTCATACCGGGAGTCTGGATCCCCTGGCGACCGGGTTGCTTCCGGTTTGTCTGGGGGGGGCTACCAAGTTTTCCACCTTTCTGCTGGATGCGGACAAGCACTATCGGGTCCGGGTGCGGCTGGGGATCACCACGACCACGGCGGATGCCGAGGGCGAGGTCGTCGCCCAGCTACCTGCCGATGGCGTGGGCGAGCAGGATCTGCAGGCGGTGCTCGCCCGCTTCCGTGGCCCTATCGAGCAGTTGCCACCCATGTACTCCGCAGTCAAACACCAGGGGGAACGGCTCTACAAGCTGGCGCGCCGGGGCATCGAGGTAGAGCGCACCCCGCGGCTGGTGAATATCCACCGGATCGAGCTAGGTAGCTTCGAGCCGCCGGAATTCGAGATCGACGTGCACTGCTCCAAGGGGACCTATGTCCGTACCTTGGCGGCGGACTTGGGGGAGGCGCTGGGGTGCGGCGGCCATGTGACGGATCTCCGCCGCACGGGCGTCGGGCCCTACCTGGAGTCCGGGGCCCGCTTCGTCGCCTTGGACGAGGTCGAACGGCTCGCCCTGACGGAAGATCGAGATACCCTGGATGCCCTGCTGTTGCCGCTGGAGAGTGCCCTTCATCATTGGCCGTCGGTAGGCCTCTCGGAAGACGCCGCCTTCTACCTGCGTCGGGGGCAGGCGGTGCTGGTGCCCCGGGCACCGACCCAGGGGCTGGTCAGGCTTTACGATCCATCGCAGAAGTTCATCGGCGTC
The DNA here is from genome assembly GCF_900092655.1 of Candidatus Thiosymbion oneisti. GTDB lineage: Bacteria > Pseudomonadota > Gammaproteobacteria > Chromatiales > Chromatiaceae > Thiosymbion > Thiosymbion oneisti. The sequence continues at coordinate 181 of NZ_FLUY01000333.1, read as the reverse complement.
GGCTGCATCCTGGATGACGGCAAGGTGCAGCCGAAGCGGTTGTTATAAGGGTCAGATCGAGTGGCAGGATGGGTGCAGTTACCAGTTACCAGCTATTCTTGAACCGCAAAGGCGCAAAGGCGCAAAGGCGCAAAGGCGCAAAGGCGCAAAGGCGCAAAGGCGCAAAGGCGCAAAGGCGCAA
>NZ_FLUY01001037.1 GCF_900092655.1 Candidatus Thiosymbion oneisti | reverse complement strand
CGATTAAGCGCCTGGTAGGCTAACAGCCAATGCCTATCAGCACGGAGAAGCTGCGTCCGCTGGAGCGGACAAGACGGCGTTCCCACGCTGGAGCGTGGGAACGAGCGCGTAAACCCGGATCTCTTTCAGCTTGTCTTATCCCCGGGACCCGTGAAGCGTCGCAACAGCTCCCGGCGCGAGATTTCCTTCTGCAGGGGACAATCGCGCTTGGCCTGCATCATGTTCTCATCGCGGGTACGGATGACCTGGTTCCAGGCCGTGAAGACCGCATCTGCGGTCTCGTATGGGCTCATGTCCAGGCAGATGGGTTGGAGTAGGTAGTGGCCGAGTCGGTGATGGTAGTTGAGATGGGCCTGTTGGGGTTGGGTCAGCAGGTCGAAGCTCAGATTCGGACCCAAGACCAGATAGGGGGCATTGCGACGCTCCCGGGCGGACCAACCGGGCGGGACCTCCAACTCAGGCGGCTCGTCCGGGAACAGCAACCGGGCGAGCATCCAGGGCGTGAGCAATAGCAAGACGCGCCAGGTATCGATCCGACGCAAGGCCCGGATCATCACCGGCAAGGTAAGCTTCAGCATGGGGTCCCCGGCCAGCTGCTCCCGCAAGATACCCTTATGGACTTCGAGCACGGCTTGCTCCAGATCGTCGTCCGCCGTCAGCTCGGGAGGCAGGCCCTGCCAACCAGCATTACTCATGGTCCGGAGACTCCGGAATCAGGGCCCCGATTTGCCGGCCCAGGGTGCGGTAGAAGTCGAGCCTGGCATGGTCGACGAGATCACGGGCGAAGCGGGGGACCCACAATGCCAGATGTTCCTCCGTCAGCTCCCTGAGCAGCTCATCCCTACCGGTCTCCTTGAGGTAGGCCGCGCACTCGAGCAGGGTGCCCAGGTAATCCGCCGGTACATCCATGGCCTGGAGTCCTGCGCGCCGGTAGAGGTCCGCCAATTCGCTCGCGGAGACGCCGACCATGGTCCCTTGGCGGTAAGCGGATTCGTAGGGTGGACATGGGAGCTTGGGGTAGGCACTGATGAACAGCCGGGTGTGCTCGGCCTGCCAGTGCTCCAGGGGTATCCGCTCCAGCTCCGGCAGAGAAGGCTCCAGCCAGGGGGCCTGTGGTCGCATGTCTCGCAACGCATCCAGGGCATCATCTTCCGGCATAGCCAGCAAGGCGGCAAGGATGCGAAGTTGGTTTGGATCCGTGCTCGCAAGGGTCAAGGATTCAACTCCCGCTGTTGACTTAGTAGGTGTGCCGGTCCGGACAGCAGCCGTCGAAACCGGCAGGGAGGGCGACAGTGAACGAGCTTACGACAATCGGACCGGATCTGGCAAAGAACGGCTTCCATCTCAGTCAGGCGCTGTCTTCCGATTGTATCCCACAGCGATCGCGGTAATAATGATAAATTGGTTTTTGCGCGATCGATGACAAGAAACGAGAGGTAAAGCAATGGAAATCGAACATAAGTACCTCGTCGACGAAAGTAACCGCAAGGTCGCTGTTCAGCTTGACATAGAGACTTTTGAGAAGATAGAAGAAACTTTAGAGAACTATGGACTTATCCGGTTAATGCAAAAAGAAGAACAGGATGACAACGTATTGGAGCTTGAGCAAGCCCAGGCTTATTACCGGACGCTGGAAAAAGCGAAGTGAAAGTATGCTATCGCAAGAAGTTCTTAAAACAGCTTGCGCGGCTACCTTCCGGTACGCGAGCTAAGGTAGAGAAATTCGTCTTCGATGAGTTACCGAATGCAGTCTCTATTGCTGCTATAGGCAGTATTGAAAAGATGCAAGGCTACCGGGGTTTTTATAAAGTTCGCTTTGGTTCGTATCGCGTAGCTATAAAAGTAGAAGGCGACACTCTGATTCTGCAAGTGGTGATGGATCGAAAGGACATTTATAAGTTTTTTCCGTAGGTTGAACCTAACTGTCAAGTCCCGCGAGATAAAACACCGATGCTCGCGTAGACCACCCAACAAACGACTGCCGGAGGAGAAATCGATCATGCTGCGTATCCGTGCCTTGGTAATCTGCGCCCTATCCATGCTGCTTGTGCCCATGTCCCAGGCGGCGACCCTAATCGACAAGCATCTGCCTTACCCGCAGGGGAAACCGAGCGCGGAGCAGATCGCCGAGCAGGTCTTCTTCGTCAACCAGTTTCACGTCTATAACCGCTACGCGATCGTCAAATCCGGCAAGAGCATAACGGTCATCATCAACAAGCCCAAGGGCTCACGACCCACCACCCTGACCGTTGAACGCTACAAACGGAACGATTGGTCCGACCCGAAGATCCGCTCCAAAGAGGTCGCTATCTTTCGCTCGGGCAAGCTCAAGGGAACCGGCATGCTGATCGTAGACTATGCGGACGATTCGAAACCCCAGTCCTATTCCATCTGGTTACCCGCGCTGCGCAAGATCCGGCGCTTCGCCCAGCCGCCCCATGACGATGCCTGGGGGGGAACCGACTTCACCTTCGGCGACGTCATCCTGCGCAAGCCCTTCCATGAGACCCACCAGCTGCTGGGTACGGAAACCTTCAAGGATTGTCTGGGCACCATTTCCGGCGTCAAGGTCAAATGGCTCCCCAATCCCCCGGCCTCGTCCTGCAAACCCAAAGGCAAGCAGGTCTACAAGCTGAAGAGCACCACCAAGCGTAAGAACTGGTGGTACGACCACCGGATCGGCTATGTGGACGTCGAGACCTTCGCCGACTACCGCACCGAATATTTCAAAGGGGGCAAAAAGGTAAAGGTCATCGACCGGGACTGGGTGAGTGCGGGAAAGCGCGACCCCCGGGCCCTGTACTGGGGTTACTGGTACGGCAAGAATCTGAAGACCGGACATGAAACCTGGGCGGTCGTTCCGCGCAGCGTAAACCGGATCGACGGCCAAGTCGCCAAGCCGGACGATTTCTGGAGCAAGAAGAGCCTGCGCAAGATCAAGCGCTGATTCTGTAAGCCGGGCGTGATGGGCACGCTTCGCTACTGAGTGCCGGGGCGCGGTAGTGAGTATGGGAAAAATAGAGCGCGGCATCCCAACTGCCGAAGTGGCGCGAGGCGCGAAGGCTGGCCTCGAGACCCGAGGGTTCGTCCAGGGCAGTCGGGGTGTCCGGACCGGGCAGGACGAAGCGATCCCGACCCGGCAGCCGATCCTTGCGGAAATCGGCCAGCACGAGCTGCAGATCGGAAAACTCCGGGAACAGATCAAGGCGCACGGCGTCACTGCCGAGCTTGAGATATTCCAGTGGAAGGCCACCGAAGAAGGACACCCAGTCTTTGGGAAAGGTATCATTGATGAACAGCAGGTCCGCCACTCCCCAGGTGACCACCTGGCGGCCGACACGCACCGTGAAACGCTCGGCATTGTAGTCGGCGTGCAGCTTCCGGACATCCAGCTCCAAGTTGCCCAGGGCGGCATCGTGCAACAGGTCCAGCTTTGCGGCATAACCCAGCGTACCCTCGAGGCCATCTCCCTCTGTCTTGAGCTGCAGGCGCTGCTCGTTGTAAGGCCAGCTGCAGGTGGTCCGCGGGGCGCACTCCACACTGCCCAGCCGGGCTGCGGCATGGGCCTGGACGAATCCGTGTATCTCCGGCAACCGGTCGGTTACGGCGGCGGGCGCGGTTGTCCCCCAGGCCAGAACGGATAGGATCCCGAACAGCGCAATGCCGGTTGTCCGCACCCTTATCGGATCCACTGTTTGGGCGGGCGCTGGAGGTAGCGCTTGCTGAACAGGTCCTTGCCTAGCCCGATGTCGTAACTCACCTGGTTGAACACCACCTCGGTCTCGTCGGTAAGGCCGCGCGCATCCATGCAGGTACCGCAGAGCAGCACCTCGCCGCCGCGAAGCACCGACTTCACCATCAGCTTCAGGTTGTAATAACCCGGTGGCACCTTCTGGCCATGCCGGGTGCAAGCCACCGCATCTGCCATCAGGAACACCGTTACCTCCGCCCCCTTTTTGGCCAAAGTCTTGGCGAGACGCAGGCCGTTGTAGCTGCGCTCGGTGCCATAGGGAGGGTCATTGAGAATCAGTAGGATTTTCATATAAAGTCGCTCTTATTTTGAACGGGCATCTGCGAAGGGTCGGCGTACCGCTCCATTCACCCCACCCACGGAAGAAGGAGCGGCGAGGAAGGTGAGTAACGCCGTCGGTGGTGGCGGTCGAGTTCCAAAGGAACCACGACCGCGAAGAACTGAAGGGCGCAACAGCCGCGGACAGCGGCTGCATAGGACCTGAATGATAAGGAGACAATTCAGTTGCTCCCCTTTACTCTTAGGTCCCGCTGCTGACACTCCGATTTTATACTGGCATCAATGCGATCAAACTTTCAACCATTGCATGTCGCCAAAGGGGAGAAAAATGACCAAACCATCAATTACCCTAACGGTGCTTTGTCTGTTGGTCGCCGTTTCGAGTGTGGCACTGGGCGATTTCGAGCTGACCGACAATATCCGTGTCAACGGGTTCCTTCAGAACCGGACGGCGTTCAACCTCGACGAGGATCCCTATACCGGCGAGGAGGCCTGGAGCTCGGACAGGTCCTCCGCTCACGCGGCGGGAAACGTTCTGAGGTTTGAGAATGCCGCGCGTCTGTTCTTCAACGGCGAGCTGGGCACGGCGGCCTCCTGGCACGCCGACATCAATCTGATCTATGACACCCAGGGCGTCAACCAATATTGGCGCGGGCATGAGAACTATACCCAGTACGATTATCTACGCGAGCTCTATCTGGATACGGAGCTCGCCGGCATCGACCTGCGGCTCGGCAAACAGCAGCTGGTGTGGGGGACCGCCGACGGTATCAAGCTCCTGGACATCATCAACCCCACCGACTTTCGCTGGTGGAATCAAGACCCGATGGAAGACGCCCGTATCCCGGTCTGGATGGCCGTGGCGGAACGCAATCTGGGCAGCAACGGCAACCTCCAGGCCGTGGTCTCCCAGCGCCGGCAGAACATCATTCCGGGGCTGAGAAAGGGCGAGCGCGGGGTGCGGTCCGTGGCCTTCGTGCCACCGTCCGGGCCTTCCGCGCCCCCGAGCGGGGACAACTCGCGGTTGTTCGGGACCGACCAGGGCCATGCCTTCATCATGAAAGGCGTGGATACCATCACCGGCAAGGTCAACGGATTCGCCAACATCGGCGCCGCCATGGGGGCGGTGACCACCACCTTCTACGGCGACGGCTTCCTGCCGGTGCCGACGAGCACCTTCACCAATCCCCTGGGCGGGCGCAATCCGGCGCTTCCCGAGCTCAACACTGTGGGCTCCTTCACCAATCTGACCGCGGCCCAGACGCCGGCCGCCTGCCGCGGCGTCAATGGTGCCGCCTGCCTGAAGAACTTCACGGAAGTCACCAACGGCAATATCACCAACCTCACGGACGCCGACCCGGTTACCGGCGCGGGTTGGGATACCGCAAATCCCGATTCGACCTGGGAATACATGCCGAACACCACCCTCGCGACCTTTGCCGCCTTTACCGGCATGACCACCAGATACCAACGGGACTATCCAGGCGACACCGACGTCAATCTGGGCCTTCGCTATCGTGGGAACCTGGATAACGGCCTCAACTTCAGCCTCAACTACCTGTATGCCTATGATCCCAACCCTGCCGTGCAGATCCACTGGGCGGACCCCAATACCGGCGAGAAGCTCCAGGTGGTCGATGCGACCTACCAGGGCCCTGCCGGGGAATTGCACACCCTGCAGGTCAAGAACAGCGCCGGTAAGTTCTACGGCGCGCCCGCCGTAGATTACAGTGAGGTCGGAAATCGTGCCGGGCTCACGGATGTGACCGCCGCCAACTATGCGGGATCCGCGCCCCAGCTGGTGTTCGAGGAGACCCTGAACCGCATCCACAACATCGGGGCCTCCTTCGACTATGCCTGGGACTTGGATTTAGGCGATGCCCCGGTGGTGCTGCGAGGCGAGTTTCTGTACCAGAAGGACGTGCTGACCCCCGTCATCGACCGCCACGCCCTGAGCTACGGGCACCTGACCGAGGCGCTCAAGATGGAAAAGGGGGACTATTTCAAATATGTGCTCGGCGCCGACTTCACCTTCTTCACCAATCTGGCGGTGAGTGGGCAGTTCATCCAGTTCACCAACCTGGATTACGTCGACGAGGTCCGGTCCAGGGATCCCGTAACGGGCCAGAAATTCAGCCGTTACACAGGCGATCAGGCGACCCTCCACCTCGACAACGGGCTGAAGCGGGGTTACGAGCACAAGCGCTTCGGCTCCCTGTTCCTATCCAAGCCCTTCGGCCCATCACAAGAGCACCGCATCAACAACATCGCCATCTTCGAGGAAGGCGGCGGCTGGTGGAATCGCCTGGATCTGGAGTACACCATCCGCGACGAGCTGCTCGCCACCCTGGCCTGGAACCACTACTGGGGCAGCGAAGACACCCTGTTCGGACAGTTCGGCAAAGCCTCGAACATCCAGCTGGGCATCAAATACCTGTTCGAATAACCCCCATTGGGCTGGTATACCTTTCGGAGCTTCTGAATACGTTGGGAACCCTGGGGACTGCTGACATAATTGTCGTGCCAACCACTAATGGGACAAGATTCACAGGATTTCCAGGATTAACAGGATGTTATAATTGACTATTCGGAAAAATAATCCTGGAAATCCTATGAATCCTGTACCAAACGATATTGGAGGTAAACATGGGACGAATAATTGCACATGTCTCCGTCAAAAATCTTTTCGATCCCGAATCTGTTGTTCGTTGTGATGCGTTAGTCGATACAGGCTCGGCGCACATGGTGTTTCCAACAGCCTGGAAAGAAAGGCTCGGCAAACTCAATACAATTCGAGAAGTCGATTGTGAGACCGCAACCCAACAATTAGTGAAAGGTGAGGTCTGCGGCCCAGTAGAAATCAAAATCGAGGGGTTCGATCCCGTTTATAGCGAGATCCTGTTTCTTGACATGGAGCCGGAAGATGGTGTCTATGAACCATTAATTGGTTACATTATTCTTGAACAATCCCAGATAGCCGTTGATATGCTGGGACACAGACTCATTCATGTTAAGCAGGCAGATCTAAAAAATCATAGCCCGCGTAGGGCGGATAAGCTTGCGCCATCCGCCGTATGCCAACCACCTCCGTCGCCTTGGCCTGACCCGACCTACGGGCTGCCACCCGCCACCATCCGGCGGGTGACGGCGCGCCCACCGCCGCGGCAATCGCGGCGGCTGGCGCACGCGCCTGACCCGCCCTACGAGCTCCGCTCGGGACAAGGTTTCATGACGCTGGAGCGTCTGGATTCGCTCCCACGCTGGAGCGTGGGAGCCAGAGAACGAATATTTCCAGCAACGCCTGGCGGCGATCGACCAGCTGATCGCGGAGCGGCGGTGAGACTTCGGTGCGCACTCGCCCTTTTTCACCGCATGAGCCAAACCGTCCCTTGGTGGGTCCGAGTGCCTCGTTTCATCAAAATTTTATGGTAAAGCCAGTTCCTGGCATCTCGACCGCAGGGAGCTGTCATCCCGAGCGTAGCGAGGGATCTTCGGCGATAAGACAACCACTAAAGTTACAAGATTTCTCGCTTCGCTCGAAATGACAACAAGCAAAACGCAAATCGGTCGCAATCGGCCACTATCATCGACCATTCTTGGTCCATTTGCGCTCATTTGCGTTTATTTGCGGACAAATTTTCCGTTTCCCTCCGAATAAAAAGCGGCCATGCCAGACCCCCAAGCGCCTAATCCCGCCCAGGGCCAAGAACGCCTGGTGGATCGCTATGCCCGTTTCGTGATCCGCCGACGGCGGTTCTTTATCCTCTCGATCCTCACGCTCACCCTGATCCTGTCCTGGTTCATCAAGGATCTGGATATCCGCAACGACCCGGATACCCTGCTGCCGCCCGCCAACCGCTATGTGGCGACCAACGCCTACACGGAGCGACACTTCGGCATGGGCAACCTCATGGTGTTCGCCCTCAAGGTCAAGGCGGGAGACATCTACCAACCCTGGTTCATCAACAAGCTACAGGCGTTGCACCGGCGGTTGGAGTCCCTGCCCTATTCCCGGCCCGAGAACTTCATCGATCTGGCGGCGAAGAAGATCAAATACATGGGGGCCGACGCGAACGGGCTGGTCTTCAAACGGTTGATTCCTACCGCGGGCATCAGCGAAGACGACCCGGCGCTGGCACGGACCCAGCTCGCCTTCCTCAAAGAAGGCATCGAGACCAACCCGGTGCTGGCGCCGATGCTGGTCTCGATGGTGACGCCGGAGGGGGAGAAATGCGCCTTCGGCGAGTATGAGCAACGGCAGTGCGTCGCCAAGGCCGCCTACATCATTGCCGACTATACGGACCAGGTAAAAGCCATCTATCTGCCCTGGGTCCGGGAGGTGCGGGCCATCATGGAGGAATTCGCCGCGGACGACCGGGTCGAATTGCTGGTAGCGGGCGAGCCCTATTTCCTGGCCTGGATGTTGCTCGACCTGCTCGAACACTGGTGGCTGTTCGTCCTGTCCCTCCTGATCGCCGCCGCCGTCCTCTGGTACGAGTTTCGCAACTGGCGCGGCGCCCTGTTCCCCCTCCTGGGGGTCGGTGCCACCATCCTGATGACGCTCGGGATCATGGGTCTCACCCAGTTCAAGCTCACCACCATGATGGTCCTTACCCCCATGCTCCTGCTCGCCATCGGCATCGGGCACTCGGTGCAGGTCGCCCGGCGCTTCATACAGGAGCAGGCCAGATACGGGGATAACCGGCGTGCGGCCCAGGCAGCCATCGGCCACACCATGATCCCCGCCACCCTCTCCATCATTACCGACATGGTGGGCTTTGCTACCCTGTCCACGGTGGACATCTCCTTCTATAGGGCCTATGCCTATTTCGGCATGTTCGGCATGCTCACCCTGCTGTTCACCACGACCACCCTGATTCCGCTCCTCATGCTGAGCTTTCCGTGCCCGCGGGCCGGGATATCCGATGCGCACACCTGGGGGCATAAGGTGGGCGGCCCGCTGGCCGGCCTGCTGACCGGTCCCGGTAAGTGGCTGCCCATCGGCCTGGTGGCGGTGATCCTGGTGGTATCCGGCCACTACACGCGGATTACGGAAGGCACCCTGGACGACCCCATGCCGGGCGTGGAGAAGGGCATCGATTACTCACGCGCGGCCTTCAAGCGGGAATCCGACACCATCGACCAGCTGCTCGCGCTCAACCGGATCATGCCCGGCGTCATCTCGGTGACCATCCCCATCCGCGGCAAGGAACCCACCGTGCCCGAATGTGTCACCGATTTCTATCCGGAAGCGCTACTCGCGATCCAAGACAAGCAGGCAAGGCGGGTCGCCTGCGCCGCTCTAAAGGAAAAGCTGGGCTGTTGGGACGCGGAGGTCTGTGGGGCCCAGGGGGTCTTCAATAATGCAGCCGTCCTGGCCGACATCGAGGCCATGGAGAACTGGATGCGCAATCATCCCGCGATCGGCTTTACCGGCTCCTATGCCCAATACGTGCGTCTGGTCAATATGCTGTTGGCGGCCGAGCCGGGAGAGCAGCCGCGTATCTCCGACCTGCGTATTCCGACCCTGGCCTATCTGAGAGCCATGGACCCGGACGACGACCGGGACCCGGACGCGATCGTCCAGCTCTTCAACGGCCTGCTCGAGACCATGACCGAGGAAGGCGATATGGACGCCTTCGTGGCCAGAGATTGGAACCGGGGCGTAATCATGGGCTTCATCAACACCATGCACCCCCAAGAGACCCACGCGGTCACCATGGCGATCCAGGATTATGTGGAGGAGCACAAGAATGACCCGGGATTCAGGCAGGTCCACTTCGGCCTGCGCTGCCGGGACACCAGCTGCGATGTGGGAGCGCCGGCGGCAGCGGGGGCGGACTATGTCCGGCCCGGCATCGGCGGCTTCCTGGGCGCCACCGAAGCGACCCGTGAAGTGGCCATGGACAACTGGCTCGCCGGCCCCCTGCTGACGGCCGCCGCCGTATTCGTGATCGCGGCCCTCATCTTCCGCTCCCTGCTGGTCTCAGGGATCCTGATGGTGATGCTGCTCATTACCCTGTTCGCCCAGTATGGTCTCGGGGGCTACCTGACCTCGGTACAGAACTGGTCCGGCAACCTGGCCTTCCATGTCCAGGTAGCCCTGTCTATCGCTATGGGACTGGGGATCGACTACGGCATCTACATGCTCTCGCGTCTGCATGAAGAAATGCGGGCCAGCGGCAACGACTGGGCGATCGCCCTCCGCCGGACCCTGGATACCACCGGCTCCGCCGTGCTGATCTCGGTCGTGGTCTTGATCGCCGGCTTCATTCCCTTGATGAACACCCACCTTGCTAATACCTGGAGCGTGAGCCTGTATATCAGCGTCGCACTGGTCATCGACGTGATTGCGGCCCTGACCCTGCTGCCCCTGATGGTGCGTTGGCTAAAACCCCACTATGTGTTCGGCAGTGCCCGTAACACGTAGGATGCGGTGAGCACGGTGGTTCTGAGCTTATCGGCCGGCACGCCTTCCCCGCGCGAACCGCATCGATGATGCGGTGAGCGGCTGAAGGCGGGATGCGCTGCGCTTTCCCGCCCTACGGGGCCTGAGCTTGCCGGCTAGTGCACATCTTCCCCGCACGAACCGCATCGATTAGAGCCAAGGCGCCGAGGTGACAGACCTTTGGTCAACCTATGCGCTGTGGCCGTCCTTAAGGGAAAACAACGAATCTCGCGCATGGATTCGCGCTGATGCGCGTGATGCGTCGTTTCTCCCCTTTTTTGTCGACCGCTGATGCTTAACCTAATGGCATTGGATTGTGCCCACCGCCGATTCACCTAGCTTCAATTCTGAACCGCAAAGGCGCAAGGGGTAAAGCTCAATGTATTTGAGCATAGGAAAATACGGGCAGGATGGGGTGAGCGCAGCGAACCGCATCTTTGGAGTGCGCACGCCCCGGGGAAGGATTTCTTCGCTCACATCAGGCTGACGGCAAGCGGAACCGTCAGAGCAATCCTGAATGGGTAGTGGTTAAGGTTTAAATGGAAACATCGCCACTCGCAGTGGGTTGGGCACGCCCCACGCAGCACCCCCTCTCCCTCCGAGGGTATCGCAAAAGTCGGTAGTGGTTAATATCTAAGTTGTAACATGACCAACGGCACTGGCCGCTATGCCCCCTCTCCCTCCGGGAGAGGATTGGGGAGAGGGGATCAAAAAGATGAACCGCTCTACTTTAACACTTATGAATTTACCACTACCCAAAAGTCCTTTCGAACCACAGAGGACACAGAGCGCACCGAGAAAGGCACCGACCAATTCTCTGCGCTCTCTGTGTCCCCTGTGGTTTAGACTTCACAGACTGGCAGCTGATGCCACCGTTTTTGCGACACCCTCCCGGCGGGAGAGGGGCTTTTGCGACACCCTCGGCGGGAGAGGGGCGAAGCTCGTAGGTTGGGCAAAGCTCGTAGGATGCGGTGAGCGTGGCAGGTCTTACAAGGATAGCATCACGAGGAGGCGCGAACCGCATCAATGAACGCCTGGCCAGCGGCAAACCGCATCTTTGGACGGCGGCGCGCCCAACAAATCGTTTAAATATTAACCACTACCCGCGTAGATACTCGTTGGTTTCAAGAGGCCACGGCAATTAGCCGCGTAATACTTCGCTGCGTGGGACCGCCGACATCCTGTCGGCCCGCTTCAATGAGGCCACGGCGATTAGCCGTGGAATACGCGGCAGGTGCGAGTCCGGATCGCCCCCCCGCGGGCTTCAATGCAATGCCATTAAGTTAAGCTTCAAAACCCCTCTCCCGGCGGGAGGGTGTCGCAAAAGCCCCGCTCCCGGTCTCTGGTTCCCACGCAGCGCCTGGGAACGAGAA
>NZ_FLUY01000247.1 GCF_900092655.1 Candidatus Thiosymbion oneisti | reverse complement strand
CTCTATTTCTACTAACTATTTTCTATTCCGCCAAGCGTCAATGCGGTGGTCGATGCTCAGTGGGCCGGATGAAGCCGATGACGCGC
>NZ_FLUY01000598.1 GCF_900092655.1 Candidatus Thiosymbion oneisti | reverse complement strand
AAAATTTTATGCTTGGCCGCTCACTTTCCGGCCCATTTAACGCCAGGACGCAATGGCGCCAAGACGCAAAGTTTCTTTGTTCTTTCTTT
>NZ_FLUY01000877.1 GCF_900092655.1 Candidatus Thiosymbion oneisti | reverse complement strand
GGACACCCACTTTGTTTGCTACTCATTCGTAAAGGTACGGATGGGTGTAACAAACAAAATGGGTGTCCTTTTATTGCTGTCCTTATCCCCGCCCGGCGGCCCTGGCCGTGATAGTGGCGGGCCGGTCCGGACCCCGAGAGCCCCGGCTCGGACCCCCGACAGGCCCGCTCGACCACCGGTAAGGCCCTCCCTGCCATTGATCTGGCCGGCTCGATCCTTTATCTGGGGTCCCCGACCCGTGGGAAATCCTGACCGGACCCTCGACAGGCCAGATGAGATCGATTCCAGTCTTCCGAGCCAGTTATCTGGCCTGCTCAGGCTTGGGAAGACCCGATAATGCATTCAGCAGGCCAGACCTGATCGGATTAAGCCCGCTTAATCCCTTATCGGGGGTCCCCGACCCGTGGGAAATCCTGACCGGACCCTTAGCAGGCCCGATCGGATCAGACCCAGCCTTCCGAGCCGGTTATCTGGCCTGCTCAGGCTTAGGAAGACCCGATAACGCATTCGGCAGGCCAGACCTGGCCGGATCAGGCCTGCTTAATCCTTTATCGGGGGTCCCCGACCCGTGGCGGCCACCGGCCGGATCCTCGGCAGGCCCAATCGGATCAGCCCCGGCCTTCCAAGCCGGTCGTGAAAACAGGAGAGCGGCTATGGCTCATGGGATCTCTGAAACACTCCGCGGCGCGGAGCCTGGGCGTC
>NZ_FLUY01000422.1 GCF_900092655.1 Candidatus Thiosymbion oneisti | reverse complement strand
TTTCCGGCCCATTTAACGCCAGGACGCAATGGCGCCAAGACGCAAAGATTCTTTGTTCTTTCTTGGCGTCCTTGCGTCATTGCGTTTTTTCGCGAACTGAGCCACTACCGTCTTTCCCGATACCTTGAGGCCCGACGCCCGTTCCGGTAGATTGTCTCGAATCGATATTTCTCTTTCATAGCATTTCTGAATTTCTTCCCCGAATGCCGGGACTATCGCTGCTTCGGGGCGGTCGCCGCCCTTAGAGGCTGTCTAAAAACCAACACATTTCGTCAGGGACTATTCGTTCTGACCATGGGGCGCGAGGGGTTGGTCACCCTGCGCAACGATGCTGCCTTCCGGCCGCAGGACTTCGCCACCGGTTGAGTGATCCACGACGACGTTTTCGCGCTGGCCGTGGCTACCGGCGGCCGATTACCTGTTACCAAATGGCACCTACTCTCGTAGGTGAGTACCGGATCCTTCGGGCACCTATAAGGGGGGCCCCTGGTGTAGGCGCCGCGTGAGCGTGCCGATGGGGCTGGGCCTTGCTCCGTAGGACGAACCACGAATGGACACGAAATTGATGTGGATGCGGGTCCGTTTGTGGTTCCTGATCCGGACCCTAGAACTTTCGTTTACCGGGAGCTGTCAATGCCATCGGATTTCAGGCCACTGGCCAGGGAACGCCGGGGTCATGTCTGATCGGCGCTCCGACCGGGAGTTGGTAGCCAGGGTGCAGGGAGGCGATAGGCGCGCCTTCGATCTGTTGGTGATCAAGTATCAGCAAAAGGTTGCGAGCCTTATCTCCCGTTATGTTCGCGATCCCGGCGAGATCATGGATGTTGCCCAGGAGACGTTTCTGAAGGCCTATCGGGCGCTGCCGGGGTTTCGTGGCGAGAGTGCCTTTTATACCTGGCTTTATCGCATCGCGATCAATACGGTGAAGAATCATCTGGTCGCTCAGGGGCGCCGTCCCCCCGGAGATGACGTGGAGGCGGATGTGGCCGAGCAGCTGGAAACGGGGGGGCGCCTGCGGGAGCTGGCTACGCCGGAGCATCATCTGCTGAGCATGGAGATAGCCGGGACGGTGCAAGCGGCGCTTGATGGGCTACCGGAGGACCTGCGGACGGCGCTCCTATTGCGCGAGCTCGAGGGTCTGAGCTATGAGGAAATCGCGAACACGATGGAATGCCCCGTGGGTACCGTGCGTTCGCGCATCTTTCGCGCCCGCGAGGCGATCGACAAACGCTTGAGACCCTTGCTCAGGCCATGAGGAAAACGATGAGTGAACAGCAACGACGACACCTCTCGGCCCTCGTGGATGGTGAAATCGATCCCACGTTGGTACCCCCAACCCTGTCCGCGCTCGAATCGAACGAGCGCCTGATTGCGGCCTGGGAGGGCTACCATCTCATCGGTGCCGCCATGCGGTCGGAGCAGATTCGCCCTGAATACCGCCTGCTCAGGTCCCGTGTAAGCGAGCGGGTTGCCGCAGAGCCTCCCCTGCAGAGGCCAGTGGCACGCCGAGGACGGGTCCTCCGCCTCCGCCCCCTGGCCGGCGCCGCACTGGTCGCCTGCGCCGTCTCTGCCGCCGTCGTTGCCGTGCCCCGGCTCTTCAATCTCGGGCCCGCCGCCGAACCGCCTCCGAGCCGCCATACCGCTGCGTCTGCGCCGGAGCAGTTCCGGCTTGTCGTTCCCGCTCGGCGTTGGCATGTCAACGAGCCGGCCCTGGAAGGCAAGCTGGACCGGGAGAGCGGGTTGCCGCTCAAATCCGACCTGATGGGGCAGCAGACCGATCCCATCGAACAGGTCATGTTCACATCCCTGGACCTGTTGCCATCGCGGGGGACGGCGTCCACCGCCGGCCCGGTGCCGCAGCAACGGCGGTATGGACCCGAGCCTCCGGTTCCCGGCTTGCTGCCCTGGCGGTTCGATGCCCTTCCCCCCGGTTTCAGCCTGGTGATGCACAATGATTGGCGCGCTGCAGACGGGCAGCCGGTGGACCATTTCGTGCTTTCGGACGGCCTGGCATCGGTTTCCGTCTATGTCGAGGCGGGCAATCCGCAGGCGGGCCTGGAGGGCGGCACCCATATCGGTGCCGTCCATGCCGTCGGCAAACGGGTATCCGATCATCAGGTTACGGTCGTGGGCGAGGTGCCGCCCGAGACGGTGGAGGCGGTGCTTGCAGGCCTTCGACACGCCCCGGGGGGACGGCGGTGATCGAAGAGACAGGCCAAGTCATCTCGGTGCAGGGCGAGCTGGCCGAGGTGGAAGGGCAATCGCGTAGCGGTTGCGGAAGTTGTGCCGTCAAAGGTACCTGCGGCACCTCGTTGCTGGCCCGCTATTTGGGTCCCAAGCGGTTGCTGCTGCGGGCCCATAATACGATCGGGGCCAGGCCCGGCGAGCACGTGGTCATCGGGCTGCCGGAAGGTACCTTGCTGGAGGCGTCGGTCCTGGCCTATCTGGTACCCTTGGTGGCCATGATCGGCGGGGCGGTGGTGGGTGCCTTCGTCGCCGAACGCTTGGCCCCCGCGTACACGCAGGTGCTGAGTGCCGTGACCGGGCTGGGGGGACTTGCCGGCGCGCTGGCCTGGCTGGTCGGATTCATCCGTGCCAAGTCCTTGGACGAGCGCTACCGGCCGCGCATCCTGCGCCGCCTTGCCATAGGTCCGGGTGCATCGCCTAGGGTTTCCCCCCGCTCCCTCTCGGTAACCGATGAGAGGGCGCTATGACTCTTCTGGCCCCCATTACCCAACACCCTCCGTTAATACGTCTAGGTGTACCAGCCAGCCGCCGGCGCTGGTAGCTGGTAGCTTTGATTGACATGACCAATCCCCTGCTCCAGGTCAGCGGGCTGACCACTCTGCTCGGTTCCGAAGACCGACCCGTGCGGGTAGTGGACGGCGTCGATCTGGAGCTCCGCCGGGGCGAGACCTTCGCCCTGCTCGGGGAGTCGGGTTGCGGCAAATCCATGATGGCCCTGTCCCTGATGCGGCTGCTGCCGCCCTCCGGACGCATTACCCAAGGTTCCGTATGGCTCGGGAACGCCGAGCTGCTGGCGCTGCCCGAGCACGCCATGCGTGGGGTAAGGGGCGGGCGCATGGGCATGATCTTCCAGGAGCCCCAGACCTCCCTCAACCCGGTGCTGACAGTGGGACGGCAGATCGCCGAAGCCGTGCACGTCCACGGTGACTCCCTCCCCCCTGGCGGGGGAGGGGCGGGGAGGGGGGGATCTGTTGCAGAGCGACTCAGTCGCCGCCGGACACCCGAGCGGGTCCTAGAACTCCTGAGCGCAGTGGGCATTCCGGACCCGGAGCGACGCAGCGGTGAGTATCCGCACCAGCTCTCCGGCGGCATGAAGCAGCGGGTCATGATCGCCATGGCCCTGGCGGGGGCCCCGCAGCTCCTGATCGCCGACGAGCCCACCACGGCCCTGGACGTCACCATCCAGGCCCAGGTCCTGCGGCTGCTCAAGGGCCTGCAGCGCGAGACCGGCATGGCGGTGCTGTTCATCACCCACGACCTCGGCGTAGTGGCCGAGACGGCGGATCGGCTCGCCGTCATGTACGCCGGTCACATCCTGGAGACGGCAACCGTCGCTGACTTCTTCGCCCGCCCAGCCCATCCCTACAGCAACCAGCTCATGGCGAGCCTACCGGCACCCGAGAAGCGCACCGGCAGCTTGGCCGTCATCCCAGGCCGGGTGCCACCCCTGGACCGGCCGTTCCAGGGCTGCCGATTCGCCGACCGCTGCCACCGGGTCATGGACCGCTGCCGGGATCAAGCGCCCGCGTGGCATACCCCATCAGTAGGGCATCAGGTGCGATGTCACCTCTGGGAAGACGGCGAGCCGACCGCGGACGCAGGTTCCAAAGCATCGGGAGCCAAGGGCGCCGTCCCCCGCGGGGAGATGGGCAAGACGGTGCTGCGGGTGGCAGACCTCAAGGTCCACTTTCCGATCCACAAAGGCGTCTTCCGCCGCGTCGTGGGTCACGTCAAGGCCGTGGACGGGGTATCCATGGACCTGTGCGCGGGTGGGACCCTGGCCCTGGTAGGTGAGTCCGGCTGCGGCAAGACCACGGTAGGCAAGGGCATATTGCGGCTCATCCCTACCACCGGCGGGACCGTGCGCTTCAACGGGACCGAGCTGACCCGGCTCGGCGGTCGGGCCATGCGCGGCTACCGCAAGGACCTGCAGATCATCTTCCAAGACCCCTTCGCCGCCATGAACCCCCGGATGTTGGTGGGCGACATCGTGGGTGAGGGCCTCCAGGCCCTCCGCCTCGAGCCCAACCGGGCAAAGCGGCTGGAGCGGGTGTATTCCCTGCTGGATCGGGTCGGCATGTCCGCTGAGACTGCGGACCGCTACCCCCACGAATTCTCGGGCGGGCAGCGCCAGCGCATCTGCATCGCCCGCGCCCTGGCGGTGGAGCCCAAGGTCATCGTCTGCGACGAGCCCACCAGCGCCCTGGACGTCTCGGTCCAGGCCCAGATCCTCAACCTCCTCCGGCAGCTCCAACGCGACCTGGACTTAAGCTACCTCTTCATCACCCACAACCTCGCGGTGGTCTCCTATCTGGCCCACGCGGTAGCCGTCATGTACCTGGGCCGCATCGTCGAGCGCGGGACCGTCGCCGAGGTCCTGGACGACCCTCGTCACCCCTACACCAAGGCCCTCCTCTCCGCCGTGCCCGTGATCGACCCGGACCAGCGCCGCGAAGTTATCCGACTCGAAGGCGATATGCCTTCCCCTTCCCAGCCGCCGCCGGGTTGCCACTTTCATCCCAGATGCCCGGAGGCGGGACCCGAGTGTGCCCGCGCCTATCCTGCACAGACCAGGCTCAGTGATACCCGAATGGTTCATTGTGTGCGGGTTGGAGACTGAAACGCTTTTGTATTCATACGCACTGGCACTAACCGTTACACCTTCAGGTCGAGCAACTGTTGAAGCGTGGCGATCACACATCTACGATCGTTTTGTGACAATACGCCTGCCTTGCGGATCACCAACTGGTGATCGAGCGTAAACAATTTCATACGCACTATGGAGGCAGATGGCAGACCCGCTGAATTCAAGTCTTCAATTTCAACATCTAGCGGCCAGTCAGAGTTCCTGGCACTGGTGATCATCGCCAGCACTGACTGACCAATCTGCTTGTTGAAAGCCTTGGCATCAGACAGTACCAGAGCAGGCCTTCGTTTTGTAGTTGAACGATCCGTAAAGGGAAAGGGCACTACGACTACATCGAAGGCTTCAAAGGTTACGATAAGCCTCCTCATCGGCCTCTGACACCCACTCATTCAAAGTGTCTTCCAAGCTCTGGACAAACTCAAGATCCACGAGCTGGGCCTTGCGGATGTGAACATTCTTGTCCTCGATATCGAAGGCAATTGCGTCACCGGCTTCCAGGTGGAGCAGGCGCCGTACCGGCTCGGGTATCGTTGCCTGGTACTTTTTCGTCAGTTTGCTGGTGGCTGTACGCATGATGAGATCTCCCAATCTATTTTCCCCCTATACCCCACTCCCGGGAAGAGCAGGGCTTTAAATCGGGATCGGGATTCCGATTCTGATGACCAAGCGATTCGGCAGGGTGATGACGCCGAATGGAGGGCCTGAGTAGTTACAGTCATGAAGCATAATGAATCATTTGGTTTTTTAAAATATCCACAATCCATTGATTTTGAGGGAGGCCGGATTATGCTTGCTGAAGAGTATGAAGATGGATTACAATATATTAAAGAAAATTTAAACAGAGATGGCTTTATGTATCCACCTTTAGTGATGACTGTCGAGCTTAATTTAAATACATTGAAGCCTGAAAAATATATACCACATACAGAAAGACCGGCATCTGTCTTTTCTTTGCCAAAATCACATGATTTGTACATAGAAAATCCTATTGGGTGTGATGACTTAAGATTTGAAGATGCAGGGTTTTTAATGCATAATTTGGGTTTTTTCTTTGGTACTAGATTACAATTTATAGATTGGATGTTTGATGGAAAAGTTCCTATTGAAAGCAAAAATAGCTTTGTATATGCTGATGATGTCCCACCTCACTATTTGTCTTTCACATATCAAAAATGGAGAGAGTGGAATAAAGAATTAAGAAAAAGATTCGTGAATATCTTATATATATGCATGGAAGAGCAAAAAGCTGTGATTGGGAATGGGATTCATTTATATACCAATATATAGTTTTTGATGCGATTTATAAATTTCATGTACTGACGGGACAAAATAAAATTCAAGGGCATAAAAATAGGCTTTATGGATTGTGTAACTTTTATGGCATTAAGTACGAAGCTAAACATATTGAAAATATATATAGACTCCGTAATGATTTGTTTCATGAGGCGTTGTGGAATGGAAGCACCCCTGGTTATTCCATTGGCGATGCACGTTTGAGTGCAAAATGGTTGGAGAATTTAAACTCTCGATTAATAGTTTCACTTGCAGGTTATAAGAATGGCTTTTCAAGTTCAGGTTGGTGGTTTTTTGGTTGGCAATTATTTGAAAAATATGAGCCATGTTAAAGCTAAAAGGATCCCCATCTTGTTTGACATCCTTCTCACCCCAAACTAAGCTCCTTTCCGACATCGAAATCGCAGAGAACCTAACCACAACTAATCCCCGCTCCGTCCTCGTCTCTCTGGAGAACATCCCTTTGCCGTTGCGTGCGCGCACCTTCTTGTGTGGCAAGGACTACTTTTCGGGCCGAATTTCGACCACCGCCACGGCCGGATCGTCGCGCGCATGGGGCAGCGTGTCACCCTGGTTGCCATCGATGTAGCCGCCTACGCGGTGATGAGTGACCCCTGTCATTAAAGTGAACATCGTTGTCGATACCAACGTCTTCGTAGGTGCATGCCTGGGTGCCGATGCGTCCAACGAGGTCATCGTCCTATGTCTGAGGGGTGAGGCAACACCGCTCATGGGTGCCTCCCTGCTGGCCGAGTACGAGAATGTCTTGAGCCGTGACGAGTTATTCAATCGGAGCCGATTGATAAGGGCGAACGCAGTGAGTTGCTCGATATCTTCCTGTCGCGTTGCATCTGGACGCGAATCTACTACGCATGGCGGCCCAATGTCCCGGATGAGGGTGACAATCAATTGTAAAACTCTGCCAGCCGCCCCGGTAGGATATGCGGGTTAAAACCGACAGATGGCCTCCCCGCCGTGCTCGATCCAGCCGTGGACCATCTTCTTGGTCGTAAAGCCGCTGGCACAGTCGCCCGCCTTGTCGATCACGATGACGCCGCCGCGGCCGGTGACCTTGCGTTGCAGGTAGGCAATGCCCGCGGTTACAGCATCCCTGGCGCCGCCGCCTTTGAACAGGATGACGTCGGAGATGGTCTTGGCGATTAGGGTGCGCATGAAGTCTTCACCATAGCCGGTAGTCGAGACGGCGCAGGTCTCGTTGTCCGCATACAGGCCGGCGCCGATGATGGGTGAGTCGCCGACTCGGCCCATGCGCTTATTGACGATTCCGCCGGTGGAGGTGGCGGCGGCGAGATTACCCTCCAGATCCCGGGCGACGGCGCCCACGGTGCCGTATTTCTGTTCCTCGCCCGCGTCCTCGACAGCGTCGTGATCCAGCATAATGCGGTGCTTCAGCCGGGCCTGGTCCAGCTGGGCTACGCGCTCGGGGGTAAGGAAGTAGTGGTCCGGCGTCCGTTTCATCCCGCAGTGTTCGGCGAAGCGGAGCGCCCCCTCGCCGATGAGCATCAGGTGCTCGCTGCCGTCCATGATCAGGCGGGCGAGCTGGACCGGGTTGGCGATATTGGAGACGGCGGCCACGGCGCCCGCAGCCAGGTCGCGGCCATCCATGATGCCGGCGTCCATCTCCACGTGACCATGCTCGGTGAGCACCGATCCACACCCCGCGTTGAACAGGGGATCGTCCTCTAGCTGGGAGGCGCAGGTCTCCACTGCTTCCACGGCCCCGGCGCCGCGGGAGAGGATCTCGCGTCCATGTTCGAGGATCACCCGCAGGCTTTCCAGGTAGCGAACGGCGATTCGGTCGTCCTTGATGTTATCCAGGGCACCGGCGCCGCCGTGGATCATGAGGGAAAAGGTCTTAGGCATGCTCTCTTCCAAGCAGGACCCCCTGGCCCGCGGACCGAAGCAATAAAAAAGGCACCCTGATCGGTGCCTGATTACAGCTCGAGGACCCCCATCCTTGGGTCCTTTCGAGACAATACTCGAAGCGTGCGGTTTCCGAATACCTGGGGAGAAAGCCGGGATCAGGTGCCCCCAAGGGTGCCGATGACCAAGAAGCGATCAAAGACGCCGCTCGAGCTCCAGGATCAGTTGTTCCTGGACCGCCTCCGGTCCGGCGATCAAAAACTGGACCTTGCCTACAAGGATCGTGCCCCAGTTGACCAGGATCACCCCCTCGCCTCGGTGGGGATTGTACTCGATATCGGTCAACGGCAGAAAGGCGAGTGAGCGGTGGCGGGTGGGAAAGACCCGCGCCACCCAGCATTCGAGTCCGAGCTTGTGAGCGATGGCGGTGGGATAGGAGGCCCCAGTGAAACGGGGGTTGCATTCGATGGCTAAATAGTCAGGGTTATCGCCTTCCTGTACGACCGCCATATCAAAGGCGAAGATCTTCTTCATGCCTTCCCGGTATAGCCATTCGGCCATGGGTTCCACGCACTCCCAGGGCGCGTGGGGCACCGGGAACCGGTTGCCCTGATGGGCGTAGCCGTCGAGTATCTGCTCGGTAGCCGCCAGCCGTTCGAGTCCATCCGCCGTTACCCGGTACTGGAGGCTGAGAAAACTGTTGCTTGCGACCTCCTGCTGGAGCTGGACCGGAACCCCTGGCTCGAAGCGACCAATGGCCGCGCGCAGCTCCGCAGCATCGCCGCAGCGGTAGATGCCGACTCCCGAAACGGAGACCGCGGCCTTGAGATAACAGGGATGCGGAAAGGTTTCGAGCTGCCGGTCGCTGATGTCCGGCGTCTGCGCAAAGCACAGGGTCTTGGGAACAGGCACCCCGAGTCGTTGGGCGACGGACATAAAATTGTTCTTGGAGTTTATGAAATCTACGGCTCGGAACCAGGCGGCATCCGGTCGTACCCGGTGCTCGCCGGCACCGAAATAGAAGACGCATACCTCCCGCTCCGGATACCGGGACAGCACATCTTGGCCGACATCCCAGATTATCTGCTCGGTATGACTAAGCCCGATGCGCTGATAATGGTCTCGGATATAAGTCCACTGGGACTTGAGTTCCGGGTGGATCTGGAGCAGGTCCCCAGGTTCGGTCAAACCCAGGGCACGCCCGGAGTAAAGATGATTACCCGACACGCCCTCGGCGGTGCAGCCCATGATGTCATGGTTGATGATCCGCGCCGGCGCGGGTGTCGGCTCGATGAATGACAGTGCCCTCCTCATCGTCCTGGAGCTCCATATTGACTTGCGGTCGGACGATTAGGCAAGATACGTGCCATAGTGATTTGGACAGGATAGACCGGAAAACCGGCCCGATCTGGTGCAGTGGAACCTAGGTCACACTAAGATGGTGTGGTAAGAGGGATGATCCCCCATCTTCTCGCAGATTGCACGGATTGCATAGCGAACAAACGAAGGCATCTGCGACAATCTGTGTAAGCTGCGGATAGACAAGATTCATCGGGGAAACCTCCATGCTCAATCGGATCAGGATAGGGTTACAAATCGCTGCGCGGGATCGACGTGCGGTTGCAGCCGCTGTCCGTGTTGTTCGGCCCCAATGCCGCCGGCAAGAGTAACTTTCTCGATGTCTTGCAGCTGCTTTCCAGGGTCGTCTGGTGCCGTACCCTGAAGGACGCGTTCGAGCCGACGTATCGAGGTAAACCCCTGGAGTCGTTTTCTTTTCCCGAGGACGGACTGAAGGGGTTATTGGCTAAAGAGGTGTTATCCTTCAGTGTAGAGGTGGATTTCACCCTGTCGGACGCGGTCGTCGATGCGGTCAACCGGCAGATCCGCGAATTGAAGCAATACCCCGCGGCAAAGAGCGGACAGGGGGAAAAGGAAAGCCGGCGGTCCCCGGTGCGAGAGCGTTTCCTCCGTTATCGAATCGAGATCGAAATGCGGCCGCACTCGGGAATCCTGCGGGTCGCCGACGAATACCTGGCCGCGCTGAACAGTAAAGGTGAGCCCTCCGACAAGTGCGAGCCCTTTCTGTCTCGCGATGACGAGGGGTTGTACTTGCGCCTTGAAGGGCAGGTCCATCCCACCTACCTGGATCGCTATCTCGATCACAGCATTCTGTCGCTGCCGCACGCCCTGCCAGGTTACCCGCACCTGATTGCGGCCCATCAGGAAATCAGCCGTTGGCGCTTCTTCTATTTCGAACCGCGCGAACGCATGCGGGCCGCCAATCCGGTCAAGGAGGTACGGCACATCGGGTTGATGGGCGAAGAGCTGCCGGTCTACCTCAATACCTTGAAGGCCCTGGAGCCGCGGCAATTCACTGCGGTGGAAAAGGCCTTAAAAACCATCCTGCCGCAAATCGATGGCATCGATGTCGATATCAACGACCTGGGCGAGGTGGAACTGCGGCTGCGGGAGGCCGGCATCCCCATTCCCGCTCGCCTGTTGTCCGAGGGGACGCTACGGATCTTAGGAATGCTTGCCCTGGCCGGCGCCAAGGAGCCGCCGTCCCTGGTGGGCTTCGAGGAGCCGGAGAATGGTATTCATCCGCGCCGCATCCAGCTGATTGCCGAGCTGCTGAAGACCCGAGCCGGGATCGGGAATACCCAGTATATCGTCACGACCCACTCTCCCATCCTGCCGGATCTGGTCCCGGACGAATCCCTGTTCGTGACCCGAAGATCGGACCGGGGAACCAGTATCGAGCCCTTCTCGACTTGGGGTCCCTTGGCACGTCGTCATGACATCGACCAGGCCCTGATCGACCAAGGCGAGGATCGCGATGAAGAGGCTCTCCTCGTTTCCGAGCGTCTGCTGCGAGGGGACTTCGATGGCTAAGACGATCGCGGCATTCGTCGAGGACTTCGCGCACCGCCAGGTAATCGGGGCCTTCATCGATCGGGTTGCCGCGGAGCAGGGTATCGAGGTCCGTTTGGAATGGCGAAACGCACGGCGAGGTCATGGGCAGGTCGTGCGCGAGCTGAAGGAATACCTCCGTGATCTCAAACGCCAGGGCAATCCACTGGACCTGCTGGTAATTGGTACCGATGCCAATTGCAGGGGGCTGTCGGAGCGTACACGGCAAATCCCGGTAGCCGAAAGCCCGGTTCCGGCCGTGCTCGCAATCCCCGATCCCCACATCGAGTGGAAAACCCCGATTACAAGGATTTGCTGTTTACTTTCATCAATATAAGTGATTTAGGGGAGAAAGTGGCCGCCTGATCAGTTAGGCTCTTTATAGATTCCGGACTGTTTTATCCTATACCCCCGGCGCGGTTGTAGGATGCGGTTTGCCGCGGGCGTCCATTGACGCGATTCATGCCCCCTTATAATGCAATGCCATTAAGTTAGCTGCCGGTCGCGTGTCGTGGTAGGTCGGGTTAGGCGCGCCTTGCGATGCGGGCGTGGGCAACCGAGGTGAACGCGCCGTAACCCGACATCCAAGGTTGGCCCGCGGCATCGTGTGTCGGGTTACGGCGCACCCGAATTCCGTGGCCTGACCGAACACACTGAAGCGCGCGCCTAACCCGACCTACAAGACTTAACTTAATGGCATTTCCTTATAATACCATCCTGTAAGACCTGCCGCGCTCACCGCATCCTACGTGCCAAGGAGTAAACCCTAACCTCCGGGCTTGTCTCTTAATGGTACAGGATTAACAGGATGTTATAATTGTTATTTAAGAAAATAATCCTGTTAATCCTGAACATCGTGTTAATCCTGTCCTATTAGCGGTTGGCACGACGATTGCGTCAACAGCCCCGAGTCACCCTTGCACGGCCGCCGGCTTTTTGTTTCTATTCCTGCATGACCAACCGGATCCGGCAGCTTCCCGCGCAGCTCGTCAATCAGATTGCGGCGGGAGAGGTCGTGGAACGGCCGGCCTCGGTGGCCAAGGAGCTGATCGAGAACAGCCTGGATGCCGGTGCGGACCGGATCGAGATCGATGCCGAGCGGGGCGGTATCAAGCTGCTGCGGGTCCGGGACAACGGCGAGGGAATTGCCCGGGAAGATTTGGCCTTGGCACTCCGCCGCCATGCCACCAGCAAGATCGCCGAGGTCGCGGACCTCCAGTCCATCGCTACCCTGGGGTTCCGTGGTGAGGCCCTACCGAGTATCGCATCCGTATCCCGTCTGGAGCTCAGCTCACGGCACCGGGACGCGGATCAGGCCTGGTGTATCCGCGGCGACGGCAGCGACCAGCCGGGTGAGCCGGTACCCGCATCCCATCCGGTGGGGACGACGGTCCAGGTGCGGGATCTCTTCTACAATACGCCTGCCCGGCGCAAGTTCCTGCGCACGGACAAGACCGAGCTCTCCCACTTGGAGCAGCTGGTGCGTCGGGTGGCGCTGGCGCGCTGCGACGTGCGCTTCCGGCTCACCCACAACGGGCGGCTCCTGTTTGACCTGTCGCCCGTCGCCGGGGAGGGAGGAACGGCGGGGAACCGCCTGAAGGAGCTGGTGGGTGCCGGTTTTCCGGAGCATGCCCTAACCCTGGACCAGACGGCGGTGGGGATGCGCCTGCACGGGTGGGTCGCGAGCCCCGGCTTCTCCCGCAGCCAGTCGGATCTCCAGTTTTTCTATGTGAACGGACGTATGGTCAGGGACAAGCTGGTAGCGCACGCTGTGCGCCTGGCCTACCAGGACGTGCTGCACCAGGGCCGCCATCCGGCCTATGTGTTGTATCTGGAGCTGCCGCCGGTGCTGGTGGACATCAATGTCCATCCCGCCAAGCACGAGGTCCGTTTTCGCGAGGGACGGCAGGTCCATGATTTCATCTTCCGGGCCCTCCACCGCCGCCTCGCGGAGGGCAGAACTCAGGCAGGGCCCGCGCCCGCCGAGGCCCCGCCCGTGGCGACCGGTATGCCTGACCTGGGATCGGCGCGGTCCATGCCGGAAGATCCCGGACCCCGACAGCGACCCATGCCCCTGCGGGTAGCTGAGGGCCCGGACCGGTATCGCTCCGACTTCGAGTCCCAACGACCCGGGTCCAGCCGGGATGCGGATACCGGCCAAGAGAACGGAGCGGACGCCGGGTTGCCGCCCTTGGGTTATGCCCTCGCCCAGCTGCAGGGTGTCTACATCCTGGCCCAGGCCGTGGATGGGTTGGTGATTGTCGATATGCATGCGGCCCATGAGCGCATCGGTTATGAGCGCCTCAAGCGGTCCTGGGAGGAGGGTGCGATCCGCGGCCAGCCCTTGTTGGTCCCGGTCATGGTCCAGGTTGCTCCCTGGGAGGCGGATCTGGCCGAGTCCAATCTGGAGCTATTCCGGCGTCTCGGTGTGGGGTTGGACCGGATGGGTGAGGGCAGCCTGGTGGTACGCGAGATTCCGGCCCTGCTCCAAGGGGCAGATGCGGAGCGGTTGCTGCGGGATCTGCTCTCGGACTTTGCCGTGCATGGGCGCAGCGAACGGATTCGCGAGGAGATCAACGGGGTGCTCGCCACCCTGGCCTGCCACCGGTCGGTGCGCGCCAATCGCCGGCTCGAGCCGGAGGAGATGAATGCCCTGTTGCGCGACCTCGAGCGCACGGAGCGCGCCGACCAGTGCAACCACGGACGCCCGACCTGGATCAAGCTCTCCGGGCAGGAGCTGGATCGCCTGTTTCTGCGCGGTCGCTGAGGAGCTACGGACCCGACAGCTAGATCGAATATGCAATCAAATAAAGCAAAGAGAGGTTGTGAAACTATGCGATCTATCACTGTCCGGAACATACCCGACGAGGTGCATCGCGCCTTGCGGGTGCGAGCTGCGCAGCACAACTGCAGCGCGGAGGCGGAAATCCGCGACATCCTGGAAAACGCCGTGAAACCGGAAGGGCGGGTAAAGCTGGGTTCGCTGCTGGCCGACATTGGCCGCCGGGCCAAGCTGACCGATGAAAACTTCGCAGTGTTCGAGCAGGTACGTGGCAAGACCCCGACCCAGCCGGTAAGCTTTGAATGATCCTGCTGGATACGAACGTGGTTTCGGAGCCGCTACGTCATGTGCCCGAGGCCCGCGTCATCGAGTGGATCGATGCGCAACCACTGGAAACGCTCTACCTATCTGCTATCACGGTCGCCGAGCTGCGCGCCGGCGTGGCAATGCTGCCGGCCGGCAAACGGCGAAATGGATTGCACGAGAGCTTGGAAAAACGGGTGATGCCCTTGTTTGTTGGGCGCGTGCTGCCGTTCGACTTGGCTTGTACGCATGCCTATGCCGAGCTGATAGCGAAGGCGCGAGCGGCGGGTTTGGCTATCGCAACGGCTGACGGATATGTCGCAGCCATTGCAGCAGCCAATGGATTTACTGTAGCCACCCGCGACACCGGCCCATTCGTGGCTGCCGGCGTGGATGTCATCAACCCATGGCAGGTATAAGACCGAAGGCTCTTTAGGGCACTTTGAAAAATACGATTTTCGTCAGCGGTACGCATGAATAATCAACGGCTTAGGGTCGCTCAATTGGTGAAAACACCTATTTTTCAAGGTGCCCTTTATGGATTCCGGACTACTTTGGAGTGCGCCGGCAAAGCGGCGCGCCCGCATCGAACCTCAGCCACGGGGGATACCCGCAGCGTTGGCCGGGAATCCGGGCCCTGAGGTTCCACCCGCACCGCGGCGACGGCGCTTTCCCCTGGCCGCATCACCTGTGCTGGGGGCGGATACCTTACCAAATCCAAGGCGGCGGCAGGATCGTGCCACTTGCCGACCCCCGGCTTATGCCTCGCGCTGTAGCCCGTAGGTTACGAATCACGCGAAATCAAGGGGAGAATAGACCAATGACCCAGAGTATCCAAGACAACCTATGGCACGGCAGCATACCCTATGCCGTCGGCCAGGCAGCCGTGGTCCGTATCCCGATTCCGAACAGCGGTGGCTTGGGCATAGAGCTCAAGACAAGGGACCTTGACTACAAGAGCCGCTCCACATCGACGCTGTTTTTTCAGGACGACTCAGGAAAGAAACGGCTCCTGAGACTCGATTATGGGATGAATCGCAAGACCCATACCATAGACTTTCACTGGAACCACAAGAGAGCCTACGCAAAGTTCGGGATCGAAAATCACACCCCCGCGGGTCGGGCCGGTAAGGTCGCCTACAAGATGGCCAAGTATTATCGTTGGGGAGGGCGATTATTGCTGATTACCGGCATAACCCTTGATACCGTCTCCATCGTTCGGGCCAGCAGCCCGCTGAAGCGGGCCTCTCAGGTGGTCTCCGCCTGGGCACTGGCCTGGGCGGGGTGTAAGGCCGGGGGCGCTGGCGGCGCTGCCCTGGGTTCCCCGGCCTCACCACTCGGTATGGCGGCGGGCGGGATCGGCGGCTGTATCATCGGCGGTCTCGGCGGCTATGTCGGTGGCACCCTGCTCGGCGGTACGGTGTACGACTGGGCCAAGGGCACCTTCTTTATCCCCTTGCCGAGGGTGGCGGCTCCCCATGAATAGATCGACCATCTGCGTCTGCCTCGAACCGCGCGATGACTGGCAGCTGGGTTCCCTCACCACCGATCGGGGCAGTGTCTTCCTGCTCAGCTGGTATTTGATACCCACCTGCGTTGATGACGGTGACGATATGCCAGAGGCGGTTGGCAGCGTGCTCGTGCGTGCCATGACCTCCCTGGCGAGCGTCACCTATCTGCGCAGTGCCGAAATGAAATCGCTCGAGGACGACCTGGAGCGGCTGGGCAAGGAAAACCTGGTGCGCAGATTAGTGGGCAATTGGTATACAGGAAGAAAGATGCGTTTCTGGCAGTATTTCGGGGGGGCACCGCATCCCCGTGATCTGGTCACGACCGAGTCCTCGGAGACGGCAATGGAGCTGTTCGATAGTCCGGGTTATTCCTGGTGGGGGCAGGGCCAGGTCGCCTTTCTGTCCGCGCCCGACAGCCCGCCTCCCGCTATCGACCGGCGTACATTGAGGAGTTTCTCCAGTGACCACTGGGTCGAGCAGGCCGCGGACCTGGCCGACCGGACCGGTCTTTTCGCCGTGATGTATCCGGGGCATGATGGCGCCTATGTCGGTATCTTCTCGGCGACGGCCTCGTTCCAACACGAGTTGCTGGAGGCGCTGGAGGAGACCGCGACCCAGGCCGGCTTCAATTGGGCGTCCCTGATGACGGACGAGGCCTTCGGCGACTGTCTGGCGGGGAAGCGGATGAGGTAAACATTTCGCCGGCTTCCACGCCGGAGGGTGTGCGGCCGGCGGTAGGTATTGCATCTCGTTGCGGAAGGCGGTAGCCCCCCATGAATAAATCGGCGATCTCCTTTATAGAAAGGTGTCGCCAAGATATGTGGGCTAGGTCCACCCCCCCGCTGGTAATCGCGCTCATGGGCCCTACGGCCGCGGGCAAGACGGATTTGGCGGTGGCGCTGACCGCGCGCCTGCCCTGTGACATCATCAGCGTGGATTCGGCACAGATCTACAAGGGCATGGACATAGGTACCGCCAAGCCCGGCCCTGAGGTCTTGCGCAAGGCCCCCCACCGGCTGCTGGACATCTGCGACCCGAGCGAATCCTATTCGGCCGCCCGCTTCTGTGCGGACGCCGAGCACGAGATGGCACAGATCGTAGCCGCGGGCAGGATTCCCCTCCTGGTGGGTGGCACCATGCTCTATTTCCGCGCCCTGCAGGAGGGCCTATCGCGTCTCCCGGAGGCGGATGGCGCGGTACGCGCCCGACTTGCCGCCGAGGCGGAGGCGGGAGGCTGGGCGGCGCTTCACCAGCGCCTCGCGGCGGTCGATCCGGCAGCGGCGCGGCGCATCCATCCCAATGACCCCCAGCGCATCCAGCGCGCGCTCGAGGTCTATGAGCTGACCGGCCACCCCTTGAGTCAGTTGACGGGGAGGCATCGCCGCCGGGTGCTACCCTATCGCTTCCTGAAGCTGGCGCATGCGCCCGCGGAGCGGGCTGTTCTGCACCAGCGTATCGAGCGGCGGTTCCTGAACATGCTCGAGCTTGGGTTCGAGGCGGAAGTACGCGCCCTGTGGGCGCGGGGGGATCTGACTTTGGAGCTGCCGTCCATGCGCTGCGTGGGCTATCGGCAAATGTTGAAATACTTATTTAGTGAGTATACCTTTAGGGATATGGTGCAGCGCAGCATTAGCGCTACGCGGCAGCTTGCGAAACGCCAGCTTACCTGGTTGCGGTCCGAGTCCGATGTCCATTGGATCTGTGATCGCTCCGATCAGGGTGAGCCGATCGATCAGGCATTGCGCCTGATAAGGGTGGAAATCAGGTAGCTGTTTCGGATTGGCCGTCCAGGTATCACTACAACAAGAAAGGAGATGAAGTCATGTCAAAAGGACAGAATCTACAGGACCCGTTCCTCAACGCCTTGCGTAAGGAGCGGGTCCCCGTGTCCATCTTTCTGGTGAATGGAATCAAACTCCAGGGACAGGTCGAATCGTTCGATCAGTTTGCTATCCTGCTGAAAAACAACGTAACCCAGATGATCTACAAGCATGCCATCTCCACCGTCGTTCCTTCGCGCAACGTCAAACTGCCGCCGATTGCGCCCGAGGGCCAACCGGCGCCCGACAAGGGGTAGTACACTAGTACCGAAGCACCGATAGCATGGGAATCACTTGTTTGCCGCAAATGAACGCCAATGAACGCCAAATCGGTCGCAAAGGATCACATGATCTTTATCTGTCCAGGGATGACGCAGCTTCTCAAGCAGCTATTTGGTTAAAATGGATCCCAGTGTCCAGCGTCGTGTTGGGTTACGGCGCGTTCAAGATCGTGCCCTCCGCGGCGTTTCCCCACGCGCCTAACCCAACCTACACGCAAGACAAGGTCCGCGCGGGCCGATAGCATGGCGGGCGATCCAGGGGTAGGTTGCGTTAAGAAGTCGGCACCGGCGCCACCATAGATCAGCGAGCCTTTATGCGTCGTAACGCAACACGTCCGGTCTCCCAAGCAGCGCCGAATCATTCAGGATTGCTGAGCGACCATGTTTGAGCGCCCCGCTACTGGTGAGCGGGCGGTGCTCGTGCATGTGGATATCGGCACTACCGGTGACCCCGAAGAGCAGGCTGAGTTTCGCCTGCTCGCGGAAG
Organism: Candidatus Thiosymbion oneisti; assembly: GCF_900092655.1. Taxonomy (GTDB): domain Bacteria; phylum Pseudomonadota; class Gammaproteobacteria; order Chromatiales; family Chromatiaceae; genus Thiosymbion; species Thiosymbion oneisti. The sequence continues at coordinate 8,162 of NZ_FLUY01000422.1, read as the reverse complement.
CGGCGGGAGCACAGGTTGCGGGTTGCGTAGGCGGTTTCCGCCAGGCGCCCGATCCACGTCTGTTTATCGGCCCCGGCAAGGCGGACGAGCTCAAGGCGCTGATTGAAACCCAGGGGGCGGAGCTGGTGATCTTCGAGCGTGGGCTCTCCCCCGCACAGGAGCGCAATCTGGAGCGTCACCTCCGGTGCCGGGTGGTGGATCGGACCGGGCTCATCCTGGATATCTTTGCGCAGCGTGCGCGTTCCTTCGAGGGTAAGCTGCAGGTGGAGCTGGCGCAGCTGCGTCATCTCTCGACGCGCCTGGTGCGTGGGTGGACCCATCTGGAGCGCCAGAAAGGCGGTATCGGTTTGCGCGGACCGGGCGAGACCCAGCTGGAGTCGGATCGCCGCCTGATCGGCAAGCGCATCGCCCAGCTCACCAAGCGGCTGGAGCGTATCGTCTCCCAACGTGCCCAGGGCCGCCGGGCGCGGGATCGGGCCGCCCTGGCGACGGTCTCGCTGGTCGGTTACACCAACGCCGGAAAATCGACCCTCTTCAACCGGCTGACCCGGTCCGCCGTCCATGAGGCCGACCAGCTGTTCGCGACCCTGGATCCGACCCTGCGCCGGTTGCCCCTGCCGCATGGGGCGACGCTGATCCTCGCCGATACGGTCGGCTTCATCAACCGTCTCCCGCACGAGCTGGTGGCGGCCTTTCGTTCCACCCTGGAAGAGACGCGGACCGCGGATCTGCTGCTCCATATCGTGGATGCCTCCGGTGCGCGCCGGGCCGGCTGCATCCTGGACGTGCAGGAGGTACTGTCGGAGATCGGGGCGGGTGACATACCGCAAATCCAGGTCTTCAACAAGATCGATCAGCTGCCCGACACCGAACCGCGCTTGGAACGGGATGCCCAAGGACGGGTAGGGCGGGTTTGGATCTCGGCCCGCAGCGGGGCCGGGATCGATCTGTTGCTCGCTGCCTTGCGCGAGCATTTTCATGAGGAACACCTCCACCAGTGGATCCTCCTTGGTCCCGAAGAGGGGGCGTTGCGGGCCTGGTTCTTCACCCATGCCCAGGTTCTCTCGGACCAGACAACGGATCAGGGTGGCTGGGAGCTGGAAGTAATGGTGCCCAAGACCGAGCTCGACCGTCTGCTGAGCAAGGATGGATCGCTGTTAGGTCGGCTGGTGAGTCGGCACGCGGCGCTTGCGGTTACCGACAGGTAACGAGTTTCTCGACGGGCTTCTCGATAGAGTCCGCAAATGAACGCGAAATGAGCGCAAATGTTTTTGGGTCCTTGCTGACCGTGCACGGATTGTGGCGCCTGCGAAATAAATCTGCGCGAATCTGCGTAATCTGCGGATAAAAAAGCAAGCCATCCTTTATCCGCAGAGCCGTAGGTTGGGGTGACGGAGGAACCCCGACATTTGACGTTGGGGTTCGTTCCTCACCCCAACCTACGCGACTAGAAGACGAAGGACCGTAGGGCGGGAAAGCGCAGCGCATCCCGCCTTCCGGTGGGGGATGCGGCCATCCCTGGCCTTTCCCACCCTACGCGGGTCCGCGTTGGGTGTAAGGTTGCGTTAGCCGCGCGCGAAAACGCCTGGGGGGGCACGGCGGGGAACGCGGCGTAACGCAACCCGATGCGAGAATCCGTTTTAACCAAACAGCTTCTAAATCTAAAAAGGGTATACAATGGCTACCCTGACGATGACCCGACGGTAGGCAGCTTAACGACCGAGCGGCCGGTACACTTTCAAAGATAGTTGGAGCGCTTATGGCCTGGAATGAACCGGGTGGTGGGAACAAAGACCCGTGGAGTGGGAAGGGTCCGGAGCAGGGACCACCGGATCTGGATGAAGTGGTGCGTAAGCTTCAAGAACGCCTCGGCGGGCTATTCGGAGGGCAGGGCCGGCGTGGATCGGGCAAGTCCGATGGCGGTGGCGGCTCACCGGGAGGGGGGGGTGGTATCAGCGGTAATGCCGTCATGCTCGGGGCAGCGGTCTTGTTCGTTATCTGGCTGGCATCGGGCATCTACATCGTGGGGCCCGCGGAGCGCGGCGTCGTGCTGCGTTTCGGTGCCTATACCAAGATCACCGACCCCGGACCCCACTGGCGGATTCCGTATCCGATCGATGAGGTGCGCAAGGTCAATGTGGACGAGATCTCCTCTTTTACCCACAAGGCCGCCATGCTCACCAAGGACGAGAACATCGTCGACGTGGAGCTCACCGTCCAGTCCCGCATCCAGGATGCGGCGGACTACCTCTTCCAGGATCAGTCCCCGAAAAAGACCTTGCGCGACGCCACCGAGACGGTGGTGCGCAAGACCATCGGCGGCAGCCGCCTGGACTTCATCTTGACCGAAGGGCGCAGCGCCGTCGCCACGACCATCCGTGAGCGTGCTCAGAGCCTGATCAACCAGTACAAGACCGGCTTGGAGATCACCTCGGTGAACATGCAGCCGGCCAAGCCGCCGGAGCAGGTCAAGGAGGCCTTTGACGATGCCATCAAGGCGCGGGAGGACAAGGAACGCCTGGAGAACAAGGCCGAGGCCTACGCCAACGAGATCCTACCCCAGGCCCGCGGCGAGGCCGCGCGCGTGCAGGCGGATGCCAAGGCCTATCGAGACAAGGTGGTAGCCGGTGCCGAGGGCGAGACCGCGCGCTTTCTTGCCCTCCTGGACGAGTACGAGAAGGCACCTCAGGTAACCCGCGAGCGTCTGTATCTGGAGACCATGGAGCAGGTCCTCGGCGGGTCCAACAAGGTCCTCCTGGACGTCGAGGAGGGAAACAGCCTCATGTATCTGCCCCTCGACCAGCTGATCAATGCGGGTAGCCGCCAAGGCCAGTCGGGAAAACGGCAAAGTCCCATTTCAGCGGCTGCTCAGGAGCCGGAGTCGGCACCCCAGCGTAAGGTAATTCGCGAACGGAGGTCTCGGCGATGAATCGAGTCAAGATGCTAGCGCCCATCGGGCTGATCCTGGCTGCCCTGGTGATCTATGCCGCGACCTTCACCGTCAATCAGTGGGAGGTGGCCATCAAGCTCCGCCTCGGTGAGATCGTCGACAGCGAATACGCACCTGGGCTGCATTTTATGGTCCCGGTGCTGAACAACATCAAGAAGTTCGACGGTCGCATCCAGACCCTGGATTCCCGGCCCGAGCGCTTCCTGACGGTAGAGAAGAAGGACGTGATCGTCGACTCCTTCGCCAAGTGGCGCATCACCAACCCGGGGCAGTTCTTCCGCTCTACCGGTGGTGACAGCGGGCGCACCGCCAGGCTGCTCTCCGAGCGTGTCAATACGGCACTGCGTGATGAGTTCGGTAAGCGCACCATTCAAGAGGTGGTCTCGGATGATCGTCTGGAGCTGATGCAGATCCTGACCAAGAAGGTGGATACCGACGCCGCCGAGCTCGGGATCGAAGTGGTGGACGTCCGAGTCAAGAAGATCGATCTGCCGCCCGAGGTCAGCGAGTCGGTCTATCAACGCATGCGCGCCGAGCGCGAACGGGTAGCCCGGGACTTGCGCGCCAAGGGCGCGGAGGCCGCCGAGCGCATTCGTGCCGATGCCGACCGGCAGCGGACCGTGATCCTGGCCGAGGCCTACAAGGAATCCGAGCAACTACGGGGTGAGGGCGATGCCAAGGCCACGGAGATCTATGCCAATGCCTTCAACCAAAATCAGGACTTCTTCAGTTTCCACCGCAGCCTCAATGCCTACCGCAATACATTCGGACGGGGCGGGGATGTGATGGTCCTGCAGCCGGAGTCGGATTTCTTCCGTTATTTCAAAGAGAAGGCCCCGGCCGGCATCGGTATTTCACCGGCCTCAGGCACGCACCCCGCTTCCGAGCCTCAGCCGGCGGAAGAATCTGCGTTGCAGCCGCAGGCCACTGTCCCGATGCCTGAACTAGGGCAAGTCTCCACGCCGGCGCCGATTGCCATGACACCACCGGCGCGTGAGCATCAGCTACTGCCACCGGCGACGGCTGTTGCACCTGGAGCTGCGTCTAGGGTTACCCCCACGACTTTCTCCGAATAGCTCGCACTCCGCACGAATATCGGCGTTCAGGGCCCTGCGGTATGCTTGGAGTCGGATCCTAAAGGATGTGGCACGATCTGCTCGTCGCCTTTGCATTGCTGTTGGTACTCGAAGGTGTCTGGCCCTTCCTGAGCCCGGATAGTCTGCGGCGCACCTTACTTCTGATGACCGAGCAGGATAACCGTTCATTGCGGGTTACCGGTCTGGTGAGCATGGTGGTGGGCGTCGTGCTCTTGTATGTGGTGAATTAAGGCGATTTCTGTCAAATGAAATACCGTCTCGTCCGTCTGCTGGGTTGCGGCAACAGTTACGGAGTCCACTATGCACCGGTTGCCGCGCCTGGCAGACGAACGATGATCTTGTGCAATTCGGGGCACAATTCGGTATTCCAATTTTCGCCAATCGCCTAAGGGCCGGAGCATGCGGGAGGAACGCTGGCTGTTACCCGCCGGGATCGAGGAGATCCTGCCGCCGCGGGCGCAAGTAATGGAGTGTTTGCGCCGCGAGCTGCTGGATCTTTACCGAAGTTGGGGTTACGAATTCGTTATCCCGCCGTTCGTCGACTATCTTGACTCCCTGCTCACGGGTACCGGCCAGGATCTGGACCTCAAGACCTTCAAGTTTACCGATCAGCTGAGCGGCAGGATGCTCGGCGCGCGTGCCGACATGACACCGCAGGTAGCGCGTATCGATGCCCATCATCTGCGCAGTGACGTGCCGACTCGGCTCTGTTACCTAGGCACCGTGTTGCACACGCGGGCGGATGGTTTCGCCGATACCCGCAGTCCGATGCAGATCGGGGCGGAGCTCTATGGCCATTCGGGCGTCGAGAGTGATGTGGAGATCCTGCGCCTGGCCCTGCTAACACTGGAAACGGTGGGCATCGAAGGTCTCTATCTGGATCTGGGCCATGTCGGCATCTTCCGCGGGCTCGCCCGCCAGGCGGGGCTCGATGGGCACCAGGAGATGGCCCTGTTCGAGGCCCTGCAGCGCAAAGCCGTGCCCGAGATCGAGGCCTTGATCGACGCGTACCGATTGGATGACATACAGGCGCGAATGATGCTGGCCCTGGCGGCGCTCAACGGCGACGATGCCTTGGATCAAGCAGCAACCGAGTTGGCGGCTGCCGATCCGCCGGTGCGGGCCGCCATCGATCATTTGCGACAAGTAGCCGCGGAGACGCACAAATGGCTGCCGGACGTGCCGGTGCACTTCGATCTGGCAGAGCTACGGGGCTACCATTACAAGACGGGCGTGGTGTTCGCCGCCTTCGTGCCCGGCTGGGGCCAGGAGGTCGCGCGTGGCGGGCGTTACGACGACATCGGCCGAGTGTTCGGGCGGTCCCGTCCCGCCGTTGGGTTCAGCACCGATCTCAACTGCCTGCTGCGCCTGGGGACCGGTATCGACGAGCGTTACCAACGGCCCCAAAGGGTATTTGCGCCCTGGTCATCGGATCCGGACCTACAGCGGGAGATCGAACGTCTGCGCCGGGAGGGGCGACAAGTGGTCACGGAGCTGCCGGGGCAGGCTAAAGGCGCGCGGGAGCTGGGGTGTGAAGCGCGCCTGGAGCGTGCGGACATGGGTTGGGTGTTGGTTCATGAAGAACCACGAATGGACACAAATAAACACGAATTTTGATTATATAAATCTTCCGTTTGCAAGAACCCTTTTTCAATGCGATCTGATGTCTTACCAACGAATCGACCCATTTCCCGAGGATGCCGCGACCTTTGGGTCATCCGAGCTCGATGCGCTCGGGAGGATCTGGCACGAAAAGAAAGAAGCATTACAGGGAACCGGTGTCTTTCAAGATTTCTTAACCAAGCTCCAGCGTGAATGGGCAATCGAAACCGGAATCATCGAACGCCTATACACCTGGGATCGAGGTGTCACGGAGGTCCTGATCGAGCAAGGGATAGACGCTAGCCTGATTGCCCACCGAGGCGGTGTCCGGCGTAATGAAGCGGATCACGTCAAAGCTCTGATCGACGATCAACTCTCTGTTATCGAAGGGCTCTTTTCCTATGTAAAAGGGGAGCAACCATTAACCGAACATTTTTGCCAACCTCGAACGATACCGTGCCTGGATTCGGCTATCCATCAAAACCCAAGAGCATTTTGAATTCATTGTGAGCATTCATGGCTACGGACACAATGATACCGGCATCATGGCCGCATCCGCGCTCACGGATCGGCGCGTCGAGAAAGAAGAGGGAGGCACCGAACCTGTCCAGGTACAACCGGCGTCGGTGGACCTGTTTCAATTCAATTATGCCGAATCACTAGACAGCATAAAGGAACGTTTTCGTGATTGGCTTGAAAGCGCCTTGGCAATTGCCTTGGGCGAATGGAAGCGGCTTATATCGGCCTGATACTTTCTGCCGGCTCCCACGCTCCAGATAGGGATGTTGGGTACGCCCGCTGTCCGTGGTGAGCTTTGCCCAACCTAATATAGCCTCGATTGACGTAGGGTCCGCTGTGCGGACCTTCCCATATGTCAACCGCTGATGGCGAGCCGATTGCGAGCGATTTGCGTCTATTTACGTTCATTTGCGGCAAAAAGAATTTCCATGAAGATTGTTTCCGGATTTACCCAAGGGTACCAATACCCCATTTCGGCATCTTTCGGGTGGTATTGATCATGGGAAAAAACCTGGTCGTGATCGGAACCCAGTGGGGTGACGAGGGCAAAGGCAAGGTCGTGGATCTGCTGACGGAGCGGGCCGCGGCCGTGGTCCGCTTCCAAGGCGGACACAACGCCGGGCACACGCTCGTCATCGATGGGAAGCAGACCATCCTGCACCTGATCCCCTCCGGGGTCTTGCGCGAGGACGTGCAATGTATCATCGGCAACGGCGTGGTGCTGTCGCCGGGGGCCTTGCTGGAGGAGCTGCGTATGCTCGAGCAGAGCGGCGTAGCGGCACGCCGGCGGCTGCATATCAGCCCCGCCTGTCCCCTGATTCTGTCTTACCACATCGCCCTGGATCAGGCGCGGGAACGCGCCCGCGGCAACCAGGCCATCGGGACCACCGGTCGCGGTATCGGGCCGGCTTACGAGGACAAGGTATCGCGGCGGGGCCTGCGTATCGGGGATCTGCTCGATGCCAAAGGCTTTGCCGAGAAGTTGCGCGAGGTCATGGACTACCATAACTTCGTCCTGGTGCATTACTTCAAGACCGAGGCGGTCGATTATCGGGGCGTCTTGAATGAGGCCCTCACTCAGGCGGAAGCGATCGCCCCATTGATCGAGGACGTTCCAGGTCTGCTCCAGGCCCTCGGTCGAGCGGGCAAAAACCTGTTGTTCGAGGGGGCTCAGGGTGCCCTGCTCGATATCGATCACGGCACCTATCCCTTCGTGACCTCATCCACCACCACCGCCGGCGGGGCGGCCAGCGGCAGCGGTATGGGGCCGCGGAATCTGGACTATGTCCTCGGTATCGTCAAGGCCTATACGACCCGGGTCGGCGCCGGTCCTTTCCCCACGGAGCTGTTCGATGCGGACGGGACCCATCTGGGCGAGGTCGGCCGGGAATTCGGCGCCACCACCGGACGCAAGCGCCGCTGCGGGTGGCTCGACATGGTGGCCCTCAGACGTTCACTCGACATCAACAGTGTGAGCGGTATCTGCATCACCAAGCTGGATGTCCTCGACGGCATGCGGACAATCAGGATCTGCACCGACTATGAGCTCGACGGCCGGCGGCTGAACGCACCGCCGACCACCGCGGACGCCCTGAGCCGATGCCAACCACACTATTTGGAGCTCCCCGGTTGGGAGACATCAACCCTGGGCGCCAGGTCCTACGCTGCACTGCCGCAGAACGCCCGCAGCTACCTGGCTAAGCTCGAGGCGCTTTCGGGTCTGCCTATTGACCTCATCTCCACCGGACCGGACCGGGCGGATACCATTATCAAGCGGCATCCCTTCGATGCCTGAATCGAGACGCGGCCAGGTTACCGGAGTCTAAGTAAACCTGTGTACAAAATTTGGGGTAGTGGCTGAAGTATCCCCACAAATTCAGCCTCTGGCTCCCACGCTCCAGCGTGGGAGCAAATCTGGACGCTCCAGCGTCATGAAACCTTGGCCGCTGGAGCGGCCACAACGGCATTCCCACGCTGGAGCGTGGGAACGAGCC
>NZ_FLUY01001395.1 GCF_900092655.1 Candidatus Thiosymbion oneisti | reverse complement strand
CAAATCGATCGCGGCGCCATTCGCATTCTCTGCCTCTTGTCTGCATCGGCTCTCTACAACCGACCAGGGGCGGCTTTATTAGTTCTACTATTTACAGCGCACTACACTAGTACCTAGTTTCGATCGATATTGCTAGGGGGTGTTCGCAATTAACAAACGATCTAATCTTCGCTATATCGAACCACGGATAGACACGGATAGACACGGATTGGTCTCTATCCGTGTCTATCCGTGTTCATCCGTGGTTCGCTTTCCGGTTGTTATCTGCACTGACCAACGGTTTTCACAGGTCAGATGGCTGCAA
>NZ_FLUY01000525.1 GCF_900092655.1 Candidatus Thiosymbion oneisti | reverse complement strand
TTTTGGCGCTTCCGAGGCCCAAGAGCGCTCCCTGCGGATTCGCCCGCGAATTCTTTCACAATCTCTCCAGCGTGGGAACGCCGTTGTGGCCGCTCCCGCGGACTCAGCTCCTCGGTGCTGATCGGCGTTGGCGGTTAGCCTACCGAGGCGCTTAATCGACGCTGGAGCGTCAGATCCCTCC
>NZ_FLUY01001080.1 GCF_900092655.1 Candidatus Thiosymbion oneisti | reverse complement strand
AGAGGCTGTCTAAAAACTAACCCATTGATTTTAAATCGGTAGGCTGGGGTGAGGAACGAACCCCAGCTGTGGTTATTGCCGGGTTTTGGCCGTCTCTGGCCGCAACCTGGCCTACGGCCTAGGGTCCCTTTTTAGACAGCCTCCCAGCGCGTCAGGATGCGGTCGGCCGTCTTGGCAATTTCCGCTGCATTTTCGGCGGCCGGGTAGGTTCTGTAGTGGTCCCGGACCTTACCGAGGTAGCCTTTGTCGATGGAGAGCAATTCCAATCCGTCGTTATCGCCGAGCTTCCTTTCCAACTTACGCAGCAGATCTAACAGCCATTTACTTTCAGTCTGGTGGTATACGGAGCTCAGGAAGGTCCGAAACGCAAGGTTCCCATCGTCGGAATTGACTCGTGCGTTCCTCAATTCCAGCTCGTTCTCCTGATAGGCATACAACCGCAGATTGGTGAGTTGCAGCTCGGACGCCTCTGCCTCGATGCCACGATACCGTTCTTCCATTTGCTCTTTGATACCACGGTACCGTTCTTCCATGTGTTCTTTCTCTTTTTCCAGTCGGTCTACCGCATCCTTGGATACCGAGAAAACGACCGCTGTGACCAAGACCATGACGATCCCGAGTATCGCAACCACAGTCGATAACCCACCGTCTCCTTGCCCCTGTTGTGCAACGCCGAGCAGGGAGAGTACGGCGCCTTTGTTCTGCGCAATGACCACGGCTAAGCTACATACGACAAGCCACAGACTACAAAATACGATGAAGATTGGGATAATATCCTGGAGAGGGGGGTATCTCTGGAACACCGCGTAGTGCCGAAGAGCGCCTGTCCGATGCAGGCGGTGGGCGAGCAGCAGGAGTGCCGTGCCGAGTGAAATAAGGAAGGTGCTGTAGGTAATGCTCATTGCACTTCCTCCACCTGTACTGCGTCCAACAGCTTGCGTGCCTGGTTAAGGAATGGCTCTAGGTCTCTTGGATGCTTGGTGAACAACCTTTTAGGCTGCTCGTTGCGGTCGCCTGTATAGGAGTCGGCTTCGTTGGTCAAGTAGAGATAAGGGATCGACGGTTTTGACTCCTTGGCATGTTCCCCCAAGAGCTGTCCTTGGTTCATGGCGTTTCTTTCCACCCGGTTACCATATAAGGTATCCAACCTCCCCAGATCGTCCGAAGAATACAGATCGAAGAAGAGATCGATAACCAGTAAGTGGACCTGACCGGGATGCGTGTCCAGGTACCGCCTGGCCCTGCCGATGGAGCGTTCGTTTCGGACATCCGCCCCGAGCTTCCGCAATCTATCGATGTAGGTATAGACATCGTCCGGCCGGTCATCGACAAAGAGTACAAAACGACCCTCCAGGGGCCCTTGGGTAGCGTTGCTCATGGGGAGTCCTCCGGTAACAGCGGCCACGTCAAGGTGGCCACAACCTGTTTTTGATCGGGTTCGTTTTCGACCTGGATGGATCCATCCAGGATCTCGACAATGCGGTGTACTGCGGATAGACCCACATGAGATCCCCTGGGGCGTTGACCGTGGACCGTATAGCCGGCCTGGAAGCGGTTTGCATATTCCGCTTCTGTCATGTGGCCTGGATTGCGTATGCGCACACACCACGCAGTGGGGCGACCGTCGGGGCTATCGGGAACTTCCTCCGCCGTAATAGTGACAAGGGTCTCCATAGCCGGGTGGTTCGCGGCATAATCCAGGCCGAATTTGAATGCATTACCGAGCAGGGTCCGCACAATCCTGCAGAAGGTCTCCTCGTCACCGGCAAGCCGCCGAGTCCATGCCGCAGCCTGCCCGTCTTCCGGCTCCCACCGGATTGCAATGGGAGAGGTGCCGGGGATCAGTCCACGGACGCGCACCCGATCCATTGCGATAAAATCCTCGAAACACCGCCGGGGGGCAAAGGACTTGCCCGGTGGTGATCGATCGGTGGGTGGCCGTTCGATGTCCGACCAGTTTTCCGCCAGATCCGATGCCGCAATCAGATGGCGCTTGACCACCCACCAGTTATCATCGGTCGTCGGTGCATCGCCGGTGCTTTCCAGCGCCAGGAAGCTCCGCAGGCAGTTGTTTATGGTGCCGGATAGGTCGTGACGGAGCAGTCGATGCCAATGTTTCCGCTCGTCCTCCCGCACCACTTCCTGAATGACCCAGCGCGCGCGATGGAGTACGGTCCGGATCCGTTGCACACGTGCCCACGTTATGAGCCAGGGTTGGCTGAACCGAAGGGCGATGGCGCCGATGGTCCGCTCCGCCACTGTGACCGGAATCGCGATTAGTCCGCCGATCTGGTCCAGCCAATCGAAAAACTCCCTTTGCTGCTCCTTTGTGAGCGACCGCCAATGCGGCGGATTGTTTTCTGACAGACCGGACTTGATGCACTCCTTCATCCCACCATCCTGGAAATCCGCGCAGGCCTTTATCTTCCCACTCTTCCATACGGCTACAGGGGGGTGGTAGTCGGCATCCAAGGGGAAGCGCATCTCACCCACAAACTCGGGAATGGCATCGCCGTGTGTACTCACAACCTCGAGCACATCGTTTCCGCTTTCCTTGGTTACCATAATGGCGCCCTGTGCCTCCACCACCTCACACATCCCCCCCAAAATGGCCTCGTAACGCCCGGCGTCATCCGATGCTGCCTTGAGCTTTTTGTCCATGCGGCGCATACACCGCTCGTGATGGAACACGGCCTCCTTGTCCTTCTGTCGAGTCGCGGCGCCTATCATGAGCAACAGGTTATTCAACAAGACCTTGATAGGAGCCACGTGGACCTCCTCGATGACCTTGGGTCCGGTATCAAAGACAATGCCATCTTGGTCGCTGCCCCTGCTCGGCCAATTCAGCTTGTCGAACACCATGAGTCCCACCAGTTTGCGTTCCGGGTCTCCGGCACCTGGGTCACCGGGATCATCACCGAGGACATCCGCAAGTACAGGCACCTCGAGCCAAGATGTGAGAGACGGGTGTTCCTGTCCATCCTTGTCCGTGGTCCTGATACCGATACGCTCGTTCCACCACTGGATATCGGAGTCCGGAACCCGCGCATCTTCTTCCGCGGTCCGTATCTTAAAGGTCAGCTCTTCTCGGGGGACGTCTCCATAGCCATCCACCCGCTCCGCGAGCACACCCCGGAGCGGACGGCGCAGCGGCAGCTTCTCCCGCAGCCCGTTCAGATGACCACCGGAAATATGGGTGAGGCTCAATACCCGATCCTCTTCCTGTTCCAATACCTCCCGATCCAAGGTGTCGATGCGATACAAACGCCCGCGGGTAAATCCGACCTCGGCCATCGCCTCGAACACCGCGGACAGGATCTCGTCCAGACCTCCCGGCAGATCCGCCGCCGGGTGGGGGGTTGCCACCTGAACGAGAAACTCTTCGTTTTCTTGGTAGAGGGGAAAGGAGTACAGCGTGTAACCGATCCGATCCGGCAGAAACGGACATCCACTGTGGTGCCTTTCCTCCGGTATGCCGCCCTGCTCGAACTCATCGAGGTAAGGCACGGGATCCGGCTCGTAGGGGTTGGCCTTTCCCCAGGCCGGGTTGTGGAATACCACCGTGCCGCCAGGATGCAACACGCGAGTGGGGAAGGGGAGTCCATTGAGGATCTCAGGGGGCTCGAACACCACCTCATCGAGCAGCTCCGCCCGCAACACCCGTGGATTGATCGGCTTGCGCAGCAGCTTGCCCTGGACCCGCGCATTGATCTCCTGAAACCGTCCCACGAGTGCCCGGCTTCCGTCTAAACCATCATTGTCGGAGACCAGGGCCTCGACGTGACTGATGAGCCAGAGCCGGCAGGTTTCCGGCAGTACCGCATCCTCTGTCAGATCCCGCAGGATGTCTTGGCTTGCCGTCGTCCGGTGCAGGTTGACATCCAGCAGTACATAGGCGGGGCGGGCATCCTTTACGGCGGCGTTCATTTGCGCGCGATCCAGATCCGAACGCAGGGTGGTGACGGTGAAGTCGTCGGCGAGGGTCTGTCCGACCAATTTCAAGAAATCGTCATTGTCGTCGATCACCAGCAGGCTGGGTCGGCTATCGTTACGTTTCATCGGGTCTTTTCCCTCGCCATTGTGTTGAGCACCACGGGCAGGCGAATACGGAAGCAGGTGTGCCGCCACCGGATGCTGTCCACCAGCTCCAGTTCGCCGCCGAAGCCCCGCAGCAGGTTGCGCGCCAGGTACAGCCCCATTCCGGTGCCTTCCTCACCCTTGTCCGTGTGCCGCGGGTGGAAAAGGACCCCGAGCATACCCGCCCGCACCCCCGGTCCATTGTCTTCCACATCCACATGCAAGGGGGTGTCCCGATCCTCGGGCGCGAGCCGGGTTTGTACCTGCACCCGGGCACGCCCCCCCATGTCCCTCAGAAAGTGAGAGGCATTATCCAAGAGGTTGCGCAGGGCCTGCTCCAGCACCATCGGCGGGAGGCTGATGGTAAGCGGCAGATTCGGGACCCGGAGCTCCAAATCGCAATCGATGTTGTTGAATCGGTACGCGAACAGTCGGATCGCTTCCTCCAGGGTGGCGCGCACCGGGAGACGCGGGTCGCGGGTGAGTCGCACCGCGCCCAGGTCCGAGCGGGCGAGGCCTACCAGGCGGTCGGTCTGGCGCCCAATCCGGCGCAGGGCATGGGGGGGTAATGCCTTGTCGTCGGCCTGTGCTTCACTGAGCCGGCTCAGCTCACCGGCAATCGGCTCCGCCAGCTGGGCGATCTCGTGCAGATAGCCTGCGCTGTGGCGACCCAAATCCGCGAGGACCGCCAGGGTTTCGTTGTGGATCGCAAAATGGAGCATCTCGACCAGCAGCTGCATGCGAGGCAGATACCGGGGCAACGTCTCCTCTGGCGGCTGCTTGGTGTCGCGGTGGCGGTAGAAGAAGGCGACGGCCCGCTCTACTACCGCCTGCTCCTCGCCGGGGGGGGTGTAAGGGACGGGCATGCACCATACCCGGTCGGCCGCCGCTGGCGCCAACGGACGCAAGGGTCCGGAATTGATGACCGCTTGGCTGGCGAACCTGTTCTGCTCAACTGCGCTGGCGAGCAGAGTCTGTCCTAGGCTCACCTTGACGTGCTCCAGAGCCTGGTCGTCCAGACCGGACTGTGCGCGTATGCTGTAGACGCCGGGCCGCTCGCGCGCCACCCACAAGGCCGCCAGTGTGCCGTCGTTTTCGGTGCAGATCTCATCCAGCAGGCGATCCGCCAATTCCTGCACACGGTTGCGCTGAAAGTCGGTGAATCGGTGCGTACCACGGGTTTTTCGCGGCCGGACGGCTCGGTCCGCGCCCTGGAGCGTCGCGACCAAATCCGCCAGGTGCACCGGCAGGGGTAGGCGCGGGCAGGTAATGGGCGGTCCCCGTTCGGTCTCATCGTCGAGCCATACCAACTGCGTATCGGTCTGCTGTATGCGGGTCCTGAGCTGGTTGCCTTCGCTGATCTGAGTCGGCCAGCTGTGGGCGGCCAATACCAGGTGGGAGGGCCGGTTGCCCGCTTCCAAAATGCGGGCCAGGTGCGATGCATCGTCCACCTTGACGGCGGCGATCCCCCAAGACTCCAGCCAGAGCCGCAGGTGGTCGGAAAAATAGGGGTCCGGCCCCAGTACCCCCACCTGCATCGGTGTCCTTCCCTGAGAGACGACGGGTCTGCCCCATGCCTGGCGTTCCAGCACCGTCACCATGGGTTTGTCTCGGTTGCGCTGCCGGCGCAGGCGTTCCTCATCCGTCAGCATGCTTAATGCAAGCTTGACCGATAGGTAGACCGTCAGGATTTCGGGCCGGACTTGGCTGATGACCACTACCAACCGGTCCCCGAGATCAATGGCATCAGCGATATCCCGGTGATTTCCAGGGGTCTCTGAGACGGACAGCAGGGCCTCGATCCCGCCTGCCTGGCCTTGGGTGCCGTCCAGCCGCACGAATACCCCGTCGGTTTCAAAATATCGGACGGCCATCCCGACCCGCATTTGTCCGGTCCGCGGGGGATCTATGAACCAGGGGTTTTGCTCCTCCTCGGCCCAGAGGGCGTTTGCCATGTAGAAGCGCGCATCGTCTCCGTCGCTCAGCGGATTGAGTAAAAAGACCGACAGAGGTTTTCCCTTTTGGTACTCCGTAGGGGCACGTCCCGGCGGGAGATATTCAGCGGGAATCCGTGCATGGTCAGCCCAGGCACAGTCGGGCAGGTGCAGGTTTACCGCCCCCACGTCGGGTTTGGTGACCACACCGGTCACGATGCGCTGTTTGAGCGGGATGGATCGGCGGGTGGAGCTCACGGTAAAATCCTGAGACCTTCACGTCAGATGTCGCGCCTATTTGTTTTTCTCACACCAAGCCACAGAGACACTAATGAGGCTGTCTGAAAACTAACCCATTGATTTTAAATCGGTAGGCTGGGGTGAGGAACGAACCCCAGCGTTGGTTATTGCTGGGTTTTGG
>NZ_FLUY01000839.1 GCF_900092655.1 Candidatus Thiosymbion oneisti | reverse complement strand
GAACCTGGGCCTCGGGTTCCACGCGCGCCGCGGCGACGGCGCTTTCCCCTGGCCGCAACGCCTGGCCGGGGATAGAGGCGTTGCCAAATCCAAAGCGGCGGCGGGTTTGCACTATCGGCTGGCTCCCCAGGCTCCAGCGTGGGAGCAGACCTGGTCCCGACGGAGGAGGGATCTATGCTCCAGCGTCGATTAAGCGCCTCGGTAGGCTAACCGCCAACGCCGATCAGCACCGAGGAGCTGCGTCCGCGGGAGC
>NZ_FLUY01001602.1 GCF_900092655.1 Candidatus Thiosymbion oneisti | reverse complement strand
TATCGGCGCCGACGCAAGCTCTGCTACTGAGGCCGTTGACACTAACTTAATGGCAGTGACGCTCCAGCGTGGGAACGC
>NZ_FLUY01000614.1 GCF_900092655.1 Candidatus Thiosymbion oneisti | reverse complement strand
GATGGCCGCAACATCCCAGCGGTCCGCTCCGAGACACTCCGCGGCGCGGAGCTTCCGCGTTCCCACGCAGCGCGTGGGAACGAGAGAAATAACCAGGTGGTCAGCGTAGGGTCCGCTGTGCGGACCTTCTGAATGTCAACAGTACGTAGGATGGGCAAAGCAAGCGCCCTTCGGAAGGGTTCCAAAGTTTCGGTTATGCTGCAAAGTTTGTGCGCTGCGACGACTGGTCAGGATGCACCGAGCGCAGCGTGCCCATCAATCCAGTCGCCAAGTACCGGCAACCAGGCGCGGGCTTACCCGGCCCAACCGGATCGCCGCACCTGTTGCCCGATCACTGTATTTGGTGGGCAGCTGGTCCGGCAGCTTCGAAATCAAGCTCCGATGGACACCCAGCGCCTCCGCCAATGCCTGCTTGCTCCCAAAGAGCTGAATCGCCTCCGTCTTGGTCATGTCTGCTGTCTCAAAATATGAATATATTCACATATAATATAGCATACGAACCGATTGCTCAAGTAATTTTTGAGTATGAACACATTTGGCGATCGGGTTGCTAATGCAAGGGGACGGGTAAAACTGAGACAGACCGAGCTCGCAGAGCGGGTCGGTGTAACGCCGGGCGCGATCAACAAGATCGAGTCTGGTGAAACCAAGGGGGCAAAGCCGAGTACACTGGCAGCCTTGGCACGCACCCTCGGGGTCAGCATGGAGTGGTTAGCGACCGGCAAGGAAGGCTATGTCCTGGAGCCGCATGGCGACTATGCCGTGGAGCAGGTGAACCGTCTGTTGGCCGCCTGGGAAGGCCTGCCGCTCACGCTGCGGGTGCCCTTGTTGGCACTCATCGAATCCATGGCGGGGGTGGAGGATCCGGCCGTCGGATCGGATTGATGCCCACCATTACCCATAGTTTTCTTTTATCCGCAGATTACGCAGATTGGTTCGTTTTTCATCTGTGGAAAGCTGCATAATCTGCGGCTTGAAAAGGCTTGCGGATGGCCTGGACGGAAATGCCCGTTAGCAGCAATCCCTAAGAGGCTGTCTAAAAATTAAGATACTGATTTTAGGTCATAAAATCTGTAAATTTGCGCTCGTTCCCACGCTCCAGCGTGGGAACGCTGGCTTGTCCGCTCCAGCGGACTCAGCTCCTCTGTACTGATAGGCGTTGGCGGTTAGCCTACCGAGGCACTTAATCGACGCTGGAGCGTCAGATCCCTCCTCCGTCGGGACCAGGTCTGCTCCCACGCT
>NZ_FLUY01000053.1 GCF_900092655.1 Candidatus Thiosymbion oneisti | reverse complement strand
GTCCCGACGGAGGAGGGATCTGACGCTCCAGCGTCGATTAAGCGCCTCGGTAGGCTAACCGCCAACGCCGATCAGCAC
>NZ_FLUY01000756.1 GCF_900092655.1 Candidatus Thiosymbion oneisti | reverse complement strand
TGGGCCTCGACCAAGTTGGCGTGCTCACTACGAGTGATACTGCGAGGAGCGCCGGAGTCGGGCAGACACACCGCCTTGAGCGGGCAATCCTGGCACTGACTGGCCGGGCGGCTGTAGCGGGTGCG
>NZ_FLUY01000328.1 GCF_900092655.1 Candidatus Thiosymbion oneisti | reverse complement strand
TTTATTGTCCCAGCCCGCTAGTCCAAAACTATGCACTTTAGTGCAAGGCTTTAGCTGCTACACAGGTATGCTACAATTAGCTAATGAGTGAT